>NZ_JBSZCP010000044.1:0-9792 GCF_054166785.1 Cyanobacterium sp. | reverse complement strand
TTAAGCGCTCGGTAAAATAGCGAGGGTGGGAAGTGGCAAAGCGAATTCGCTCAATACCTTCCACATCATGGATAAAATACAGTAAATCCGTTAGGGTATGTTTATTTCTGCCCGTTTCCGTAGTACCCGGTAAATCACGACCATAGGCATCAATATTTTGACCCAGTAAAGTAATTTCTGTGTAACCCTGACGGGCAACTTCTTCAATTTCCGCCTTAATGGCTTCGGGAGTGCGGGATTGCTCCACCCCACGAGTATTAGGTACTACGCAATAACTACATCTTTCATTGCAACCATAGATAATATTTACCCAAGCCGAAACACTACTTTCCCGACGAGGTTTAGTAATATCCTCAAAAATATGCACAGGCTCGGTAGCTACAATCTGATTTCCTGCAAAAACTTGATCCAATAAACTATCAAGGCGGTTAGCGTGTTGAGGGCCCATAATCAAGTCAATTTCAGGAACACGTCTGAGTAATTGTTCTCCCTCCTGTTGTGCCACACAACCAGCCACCACAAGGGTTAGATCCCCTTCTTTATGCTTCCTTTTTGCCTGTCTGCCCAAATAAGAATAAACTTTTTGTTCTGCATTATCCCGAATGCTACAGGTATTATATACAATTACATTAGCTTCGTTAGGATCTTCGGTGAAATCATAGCCCATGGTTTCTAATATCCCCGCCATGCGTTCGGAGTCTGCCTTATTCATCTGACAGCCGAAGGTAGTGATATTATATCGGCGATTATTGCTGGTCATACTTTCAATAAAAAATTAAATATATAGTTACTTTTCTGTATTTCTAATATACAAGAATTCAGTCCTTGATTTATTTACTCTTCATGGGTTGGGGTCAATAATAAATAACCAGTTCCATATTTGAAAGATTATAATGGTCAGCAAGAATAGAAAAATTTCAAATTTTATCTCTGTGTGAATACGTATATTTTTATAATTACTTCAGGATAAAGTGTAAGTAAAATGGTAATCATACTGGATCTATAGTAAAAAGCATACTAATAAAATAAACAATAGGCTTAAATCTATTGCCAAAATAATAAATAAAAGTGCAGTTTATAAATCAAACTTAGTATCAATTAGTTTTTTTGTTTAACTGGTATTTATTAAATATATCTTCCCTCTGATTTTTCTTTAAATATTAGCTTTATTTTTCTGAGATTTCAAATTAGTAAAAAACCAACTTCCATGTTATGAAAAGTTATTTTTCTAAGTATGTAAAATATGTCAGACACAGCATAATTTTATTAACTTGCCTTGCCTTAATTTTAACGGGAAAAATAGCTTTAGCACAAAACAATTTTCCAGATTTAGAGGAAGAAATAAAAGTAGGAATTTATCAAAATAGTCCTAAAGTATTTGTGGATGATAATGGTAAACCCGCTGGTTTTTGGGTAGATGTTCTTAATGAAATTGCCCGTAAAAATGATTGGTCTATCGTTTATGTACCCTGTGTTTGGAGTGAGTGTCTAAATCAGGTTCAGGATAATCAACTAGATTTGATGGTTGATGTGGCTTATTCTCCTGAGCGCGATCGCACCTTTGCCTTTAATGGTAATGTAGTGTTGGCTAGTTGGTCAGAAATATATGCTAGACAGGGATTAAAGTTAAACTCAATCTTAGACTTAGAAGGTAAAACCATTGGTATTCTTAAATCTAGCATTCAGCAGGAAGTTTTAGAACAAGAAATACAAGCCTTTGGAGTGTTTCCTCGATTAGTAGAAGTGGATAATTTTGAAGATATTTTTATACTCTTAGACAATGGAGAAATAGATACAGGACTTGTTAATAACTTTTTAGGAAAAGAAAAGTTAGCAGAATATAATATTTCCAGAACTCATATTTTAATTAATCCTGCTCGTTTACACTTTATCACTTCAAAAGATGATCCTAGAAATATCTTGCCAACGTTAGATGTTACCCTAGAAACATTAATTGATGATCGTAACTCTATCTATTATCAAGCAATAAGTAAATGGCTAGAACCAGAAAATATATTTAGTTGGAGAGACATCCAAAATATTATCTTAGACTTAATGATTTACCTCCCATTTTTTGGAATCATTTTATTAGGTTTATGGAACTATTTTCTAAAAAAGGAAGTTACTTATCGAAAAAAAATAGAACAAAATTTACAAGAGAGTAAGAATAACTATATTCATCTTACTAATACTATCCCCGTAGGAATATTTAAAACCGATACAGAATTTAGCTGTTTATATGTGAATGAATACTGTTGTCAGTTGATGGGTTTATCTGAAAAACAAATTAAAACTGAAGGCTGGTTGACGGGTATTCATCCCGAAGATAGGGAAAAAGCCATAGATTGGACAATCTCTATTAAAAATAATGTCATTTTTGATTTAGAGTATCGTTTTCAACGTCCTGATAAATCCATCGTATGGGTATATGGACAATGTTTACCAGAGTATGATCAACATAACAATATTAAGGGTTATGTCGGTACTATTACCAATATAAGCGATCGCATCTTAGTAGAAGAACAATTAAAACATAATGCCCTCCATGACAAACTAACGGGATTAGCGAATCGAGATTTATTAACCCAGAGACTAGAATTAGCCATCCAAAAACAAAAACGAAATCAAGATACAAACTTTGCCCTATTATTTTTAGACTTAGATAACTTCAAGATAATCAATGATAGTTTAGGACATTCCATCGGTGATAAATTACTGATTGCTATGGCTAATTTGTTAAAAAAATTTATCCGAGAAATTGATATTGCGGCTAGGTTAGGGGGAGATGAATTTGTAGTTTTAGTAGAAGATATTGAAGGTATTCAACAGGTGATCATGATAGCTAAAAGAATTATCAAAGCCTTAGAATCACCTTTTATTTTAGATAATAAAGAAGTTTTTATAAAAACCAGTATTGGTATTACCACTAGCATTGAAAAAGAAGAAAATGCCGAAAACATATTACGAAATGCCGACATTGCCATGTATAAGGCAAAACAAAGTGGAAAGGGCAAATATGCCATTTTTGACCCCATTATGCACTCCCAAGCGGTGGAAAGGTTACAGATGGAAAATGATTTACACAATGCTTTAGAGTATCAACAATTTGTTTTAAACTATCAACCCTATGTGAACCTAGAATCTAATGTTATTGAAGGTTTTGAAGCCCTAATCCGTTGGCAACATCCCACGAAAGGATTGATTTCTCCACTAAAATTTATTCCTATTGCGGAGGAAATGGGGTTAATAATTCCGTTGGGAGAATGGATTATCGATACTGCTTGTAAACAATTATCTATCTGGCAAAAAAGGTTTAACTATCCTTTAAGGTTGAGTGTTAATCTTTCGGTAAAACAGTTAAATTTCTGTTTAATTGAGAGTTTAGATAATGCTCTTTCTCGTTATGAGATATTACCCCACACTCTAACATTAGAGATTACCGAGAGTATGTTAATTGAAAATATTGAGTTGACTTCTAACTTGTTACATAAAATCAAGGCAAGGAATATTTCTATTAGTATTGATGATTTTGGTACAGGGTATTCCTGTTTTAGTTATTTACACCGTTTACCTGTGGATATTCTCAAGATTGACCGCAGTTTTGTTCATAATTTAGAATTAAATGATCACAATCAATTAATTACTGAATCAATCATTGTTTTGTCTAAGTCCATTGGTATGGCGGTAATAGCTGAAGGTGTGGAAGCCGTTGAGCAAAAAATCTGGTTACAGCGCCATGGATGTTTACTTGCCCAAGGTTATTTCTTTTCTCCTCCTCTATTTCCTAGTATGGCGACTATGGTGTTGGAAAAGGGTTCATATCAAGACTATATCGCCGCAAGGCCATAATCAAAGTTACGGACAATGTATTAAAATTAACTAATAATAATTTGATGGTTAGTTATTATTCTGGTAGTTAACGTTTAACTCTGTGTAGCAATTCCTTGGCGATCGCCCTTAATTTATGAGTCAAAATTCTTTTGTAGGAACAGTTTATTTAGTGGGAGCAGGTCCGGGAGACCCGGGGTTACTCACGGTTAAGGGAAAATCCCTGTTAGAATTAGCAGATGTGGTGGTGTATGATGCTTTGGTTAGTGAAGAAATTCTAAATATAATTAGCCCCTACGCCGAGAAAATTAACGCAGGAAAACGCCGTGGACGGCATTCTTTGCCCCAAAATGAAACTAATGAAATTTTAATCGAAAAAGCCCGTGAACACGCTATTGTGGTACGTCTGAAGGGGGGAGATCCCTTTGTTTTTGGTAGGGGTGGGGAAGAAATGGAAGATCTAGTGAAGGCTGGTATTCCCGTAGAGGTTGTCCCCGGTATTACTTCTGGCATTGCCGCCCCTGCCTATGCAGGGATTCCCGTTACCCATCGGGGTTATAGTTCATCGGTTACTTTTGTCACTGGTCATGAATCGGTGGGAAAATATCGCCCTAATGTGGACTGGAGTGCGATCGCCCGTGGTTCTGAAACTATCGTTATCTACATGGGTATCCATAATCTTCATCAAATTATCCCTCAACTAATAGACGCAGGACTCACTCCCCAAACCTCCATAGCTCTTATTCGTTGGGGTACACGACCCGACCAGCAGGAGTTGTATGGTAATCTTGATAATATTATTCATAAAGTAGAATCATCGGGATTTGAAGCCCCGGCGATCGCAGTTATCGGCAAAGTGGTAGAATTTAGACAACAAATAAACGAAATATCGTAACACCAAAACTTAATGGGTGAGAGCCACCTTTTCCTCCTGAAAAACCTGTAAATCAAACCAAAAAGTAGTACCCACTCCCACCTCACTTACTAAGTTAATTTTAGTATGGTGTTTGTCCGCAATATTTTTAACAATAGAAAGTCCTAACCCTGTACCCTCGAGGGTATGCACCCTATTTTCGACTCGGAAAAAACGGTCAAAAATTGCCTCTTGATCTTCTTTTGCAATACCAATTCCCGTATCCTTCACCTCCACTCGCACATGGGATACCTCATCGGGCTGTTCAGCATTATTTTTCACTCCATAAGCTCGAATGGTAATAGTGCCATCTTTAAGGGTGAACTTGAGGGCATTACCCACCAAATTAGTAAACACCTGTAACAGTAAATCATAATGACCCCAAACAGGGGGTAATAAAGGTTCAATATCTCTTACCAGTTGAATATTTTTATCCCTCGCATACAATTGATAAGTCCTTAAGGTTTGCTCAATGGGCTGCTCCAAATCAAGAGCCTTGAATTGATAACTTCTGGAAGACTCTAAGCGAGATAAGTCCAGTACATCATTCACTAAACGGGTTAATCTATCGGTTTCACTATTAGCGGTTTGTAAAAACTCCACCTTCTCGGTTTCTGTCAAGTCATCTCCATATTCTGCCAACGTTTCAATAAAAGACTTGATATTGAATAAAGGAGTTCTTAATTCATGGGATACATTACTAATAAATTGGCTTTTTGCTTCATTTAATTCCACTTCCCTAGTAATGTCTTGAACGGTCATAACAATGCCTTTTAAATTCTCTTTATTTTGATCTAAAACTTGAGTAATTAAGATTCTAAAAGTGTGCTGATTTGGTTCTTTTAAACTAACCCTAAATTCTCCTCTGGTGGGGGAAATATGATAGTTTTCATCGTTTTCCGTATGACCTTCTTCCACAGATATATTTTTCAAAGGTTTCTGTAACTGTTGACCAATTTCTGAGGGTAAAAAATCTAATAAATATTTGCCAATTATTTGCTTATCATCCCAGCCAAACATTTTATTAGCCGTGGGATTTACTAATACTAATTTTAGTTGAGAGTCGAGGAGAATAGCCCCGTCGGCGATGGTGGAAACAAGGGTTTCTAACTTAGCCTTTTCGGCGGTTAATTCTTCTATATTTTGTTCTTCAAATGTTTCTAGCCTTTCTGCCATTTCATTAAAACTGAGAATTAATTCCCCTAACTCTCCCCCTAGGGGCAAGTCTATCCTTTGTTTAAAGTTTCCTGCGGCAATATTTTTAACCCCCAACAATAATTCTTTAATAGGTTGGGTAATGGTTAGGGCGTTAAATACCCCCCCTAAAATGACCATCGCCCATATAGAGATAAATACAGCAATGGTGACATCTCTGGTGAGGTTAGAAGAAGCCACGAGGGTAGGATTAGGGTTAATGCCAATGGCTAGGGTGCCTAGGGGTTTATGGTCATCCACAAGGGGAACAAATACATCGGTTACTTGCCCATCGGGGGTACTGTGTTGCCTTACCATGGGTAATTTTATGTCGTGGTTATAGTCTTCGGGGAGTTCTAGTTTTCTTTGAATGGTGAGGGAGTTTTTTACTTCACTTTGAGAGAAGGGAATACCGAAAAAAATGCTTCCTTCTTGGTCAGCATAGATGATATACCTGACACTGGAGGTATTGTTATAAAATCTACCTGAAAAACGAGCTACTTCTGTTAAGTTGTCTTCAGCAATCAAAGGGGCAACATTACTTGCCAACAAAAGCCCTAAATCTCTACCAAAACGGGTGTCGTTTATTTGTGCTTCTTGTTGAATGGAGTTCACTGCCCAAAAAGTTAAACTACTCATGACGAGGGAGACAACGAGGGTAGCTGTTGCCATCAACTTCGTTTGTAGGGTAAATTCTGACCACCAACGCCCAATAATTTCTTTTAAAAATTGCACCTTTGTTACTTATATAGAATATCGATAATTTAAAAATTGCTGTTGATCACTATGGTAATATGTATATTGACTAAAAAATGTGTCGATAGTTTTCAGGTTGATAAGAAATTATAAGTAAAAGTTCGCTCCTAATACCTTTGTTTGCTTATAATTAAAGGGTTATAACAGTTTTGGTATTTTTCTCATTAAATCCTTTAAAGGTATTTTTTTATACCAATCATCTCGAAAAAGATATGGTTAGACAAGATCTAGGGTAAAATCATAGATAATTTATTTTGGGTCAAAAGAGTGTTTTTTAGTATCGTTCTTCCTACTTATAATCGTCTGCCGATTTTGCAAAAGTGTCTAGGGGCGCTCGAGCAACAGGATTATGATTCTGCTTTGATTCACGGTTATGAAATTGTAGTGGTGGATGATGGTTCTACGGATGATACTATTCGTTGGATTGAGGAACAAAAAGCCCACTTTCCCCATGTTAGTCTTTTCCTACAAAATCATCAAGGAGCGGCGATCGCCCGTAATACAGGTATCGAAAAAGCCCAAGGAGACACCATAATTTTTATCGATAGTGATTTAGTGGTTACTCCCGTCTTTCTCAATGCCCACGCCCAAAGCCTAATGAAAGCCCAAGAAAAATTAGGACATGACCGCATTTTTACCTATGGAGCAGTAATTAACACCGCTAACTTTGATAATCCTACCTCAGAACCCTATAAAATTACTGACTTTTCCGCAGCCTATTTTGCTACAGGTAACGTGGCGATCGCAAAAAAATGGTTAGAAAAAGCAGGAAATTTTGACCCTAGCTTTAGGCAATATGGTTGGGAAGACCTAGAATTAGGAGTTAGACTAAAAAAATTAGGACTAAAACTAATCAAAACTCCTCAAGCCGTAGGCTACCACTGGCATCCTCCCTTCAATCTCCAACAAATACCCAAACTAATCGAACAGGAAATCCAACGGGGAAAAATGGGCGTAATATTCTATCAAAAACATCCCACCTACGAAGTAAAAATGATGATTCAAATGACTTGGATTCATCGCCTGTTATGGGGAGTTTTATCCCTTGGGGGGAGATTAAACGAAAAAACCATGAAACCGTTACTACAGTGGCTCATTAATCAAGGAAAACCCCAACTAGCCCTAGAAATAGCCCGTATTTTCCTTAACTGGTATAACGTTCAAGGAGTTTATGAGGCCTACGAAAGCACTAAGTAAAAATACTTAAAATGATAAAATAAGATTCTTAAATAAATTTTATCAATATAATACTTTTAGACTAAAAATAAAAAATAGTTCATAACAAATAAAAAATAATATAAATGCGGAGGCATAAGATATGGAAATAATTATCGGAATCGTTGGTATCATTATCGGTGCGGCGGTAATGTTTTTTATAGGAAAAGACAAAGTAAACCCAGAAGAAATCGAAAAAGAGAAACAAAAAGCCCTCAAACAAGCCGAAAAGGATTTTGAAACCAGAAAACAAGAATTAATTGCATCCCTCAGACAAGAATATCAAGCAGAATCTGCTCAAACAATTTCCTTACAAAAAGATACCTACGAAAATCAAATTCAAGCCCTCAACGATCAAATTATTGAACTAGAAGGACAAAATAATCAACTACAAAGTACCCTAAGTGAAGTTCAACAGGCTTCCGTCGATACCACCGAATTAGACTCCGCCAAAAGCCAAATTGAGTCATTACAAGCCCAAATTGCTCAACTACAGCCCCTCGAGTCTGAAATAGAATCCCTACGACAGAGAAGCACTCAACTAGAAGAGGAAAAACAAAATCTAGAACAAAGCTACCAAGCTCAGATGGAAGAATTAGTTACTAGCTATCAACAAGAGTTAGATAACCAGATTAGAGCAGTGAGGGAAGAGTATGAAAGTGAAGAAGAATTGCCTGAAACTCAGCTAGATTTACAACCAGAAAATTTTGGTGCAGAGGTAATCCCCGCAGACTACGTCGAACAATTAGCCGATGATTATCAGCCAGAAGAAGAATCGTCCTTTGTTGAGGAGGCGCAAGAATTTACAGAAGAAATAGCAGAGGATGCCCAAGAATCCTTAGAAGAGTTTACCAATGAAGTAGAAGAATTAACCGAAGATGCTCAAGATTGGATGGGGGAAACCACAGAGGATGCCCAAGCATCGTTAGATGAGTTTACGGATAGTGTCCAAGAAGTTGGGGAAGAAACCGAAGATTGGATTGGGGAAACCGCAGAAGATACCCAGGAATCTTTAGACGCATTTACCCAAGAAGGTGAGGAGTTAGCAGAAGAAACCGAAGACTGGATTGGGGAAACGGTGGAAGATGCTCAAGAATCCTTGGAAGAGTTTACGGAAGATGCCCAAGATTGGATGGGTGAAATGGTAGATAATGCTCAAGCATCATTCGACGAGTTGGGAGAAAATGTTTCTGCTACCGTGGAAGGAATAGGGGAGCAGTTTTCTGAGATGATGGATAATATTATGGCAGAGGATTCTGCGGAAGAAGAAATTTCCGATGATAGTTCTGATGACTTTGATATTTCCATTTTTGAAGAAGAGGAGTCCGAAGAAACCGCTGACATCGATGGGGGTGGGGATGAAATTTTTGGAGAAATTGAAACCGAATTATCTGATTCTGATGATGATGAAATACTCGATTTTGAATCTTTTGAGACATCCGATGAAGCTACCGATGAGCAAAACAGTGACTATGAATTATCCACGGATGGGGATGAGGAGTTAAATTTTGCGGATTTGGGAATTGAGGAAGAAACTTCTGCTTCCGATGATGAGTTTAACTTAGATTTGGACTTATCTGGGGATGATGATAATGATGAGTTTGATTTAGGGGCTTTGGTGGATGAATCTAATGATGTTGAAGTTAATCCCTTTGAGTTGGATGATTCTGAGTCTAATGATAGTGATATAGCTGAATTCGATCTTGATTCTTTACTAGATGACGATGACAAGTAAATTGAATATTCGTTGCGACAGTCCCCAATCTCAGCATAGCGGATTGGGGAAGGATAGCAACACCCAATTTTATTTCCCTCCTTCCTGATTCTTTATGTACTGTTTGAGCTTTTCGATAGTAACTCCCCCTGTACTGGAAACATAGTAAGAG
>NZ_JBSZCP010000043.1:0-82648 GCF_054166785.1 Cyanobacterium sp. | reverse complement strand
CGTTCATACAAACCGTGATTCCATACTGACTTACAGACATCAAGATTATGCTCAATGATTTCTATTTGCTTCGCCGTAGGTTTTAGCTTGTAGTTGAACGTTAGATTCAGCATCTGCTGGGGGTTGTTAAACTAAATGGTAGTATACCATCTATGCTTACAATTTATTAATATATCTTGTAATAAATATAAAGCCGTCATGAATGACGGGGTTTTATACCCAAAATTTTTGATAATAATTAAAGGGGGGAACAATGATTCCCCTTTTTTGTTCAAAAAAAATATGGAGATGTGATAAATTTTATAATCCTTAGTAAGGTTTTATAATAATGTGTAAAAATTGAACTATATACAAAAACCATCTAATTTATGACAGTCAGTAATGTTGAAAAAGAAAAAAACCCTCTCCCTTGGATTATCGGGGCGATGATTGGGGGAATATTATTACTAGGCGGTGCAACCTATGGCATTTTGAATCGTCCTAATGCCACCAGTCGGTTAGATGAAAACACAGTATTAGTTACCCAACGACCACTAACCCTTGAAATTAGAGCTAGTGGAGTGGTTCAGCCTGTACAAAGCGTCAATATTAGCCCCAAAAACCCCGGTATTTTAACCCGTTTATTGGTCGAGCAGGGTAGTATTGTTCAAGAAGGGCAACCCATCGCTGTAATGCAAAATGAAGAACTTTTTGCCCAAGGGGCAGGGGCCCAAGCAAGGTTAGCAGAAGCCCAGGCAGGCGCCCAAGAAACAGACATTAGAACCCGTGCAGACTTACAAGTATTGGAAACAAGATTGGCTCAAGCCATGGCTACCCTTGAGGAGTCAAGAAGACGCATTCCCCTACGCTCAGAGCAAGCGCGATCGCAACTTAGGGAAGCAGAATCAAGACTAAGACTCGCTGAAATTCAAACCCAGAGAAATCAAGCCCTCCTCCAAGAAGGGGTTATATCCCAAGATGAATTTGACCGTGTTGCCAATGAATTTTTGGTAGCCCAAGCCCGAATCCAAGAAATAGTACAACGGATTCAGGAAATAGAAAACACCGCCGAGCCAGAAATTAGACGACTAGAAGCCAACGTTGCGGAAATTCAAGCCTCTATCCAAGAAAGACAGCTAAGGGGAGAAGCCGAGATTGAGCGCCTCAGAGCCAATATTCAAGCCGCTGAAGCTAATTTAAAAATAGCAGAAATCCAATTTCAAGATACCTTTATCACCGCGCCCTTTGATGGTATTGTCACCCAGAAATTTGCCTCCGAAGGAGCTTTTGTAACCCCCACCACCTCCGCTTCCGCCACCACCTCTGCCACCTCTAGTTCCATTATTGCCCTTGCTAGGGGCTTAGAAGTGATTGCCAAAATTCCTGAAATTGATTTGCGTCAAATAGAAGCGGGACAACCTGTGCAAATCGTAGCTGATGCTTACCCTGATGAAGTCTTTGAAGGTATTGTACAAAAAATTGCCCCCGAGGCGATCGTGGAACAAAATGTAACCTCCTTTGAAGTAACCATTGCCATTCCCCAACAACAGGAAAAACTATTATCGAGAATGAATGTGGAAGTAACATTTCTAGGAGAGCAACTAAACAACACCCTCACCGTGCCTACCGTCGCCATCGTCACCGAGGAAGGAGAAACAGGAGTAATGGTACCCGATGAAAATAACGAGCCTGAATTTCGCCCCGTAACCATTGGTATATCGGTTAATGATCAAACTCAAATTTTAAGCGGATTAAGCTCTGGAGAAAGGGTTTTTGTAGATTTATCAAACTAGGGATATAAAAGACTAATTTTTGAAAATTACCATTAATGACATCATATATTAAATCAATTATTTTATCGTAAAAAATGAATATAAATTGGGAACAGTTAGCACAAATTGAAGAGTTAAAATCTTATTTTGAAAAAGATGAAAAACAGTTTAAACAACAGGTAACAAGTTACTTGGAAGAATGGGAAAAAATTAGTTCTGAAGATCTTGATAAATTAGCTTTTTTAAGGGCTTTAGAAATTACCAACGGATGTACCCAATGGGCCTATAGAAGACAAGATCAAGAATGTCTTTCTTTGGAAAAAACTAGGGAATGTATGCACTTATCCATGTCATCTATTAAAAACAAAAAGATACCCCTTGCCAATGGTGAGTTTATTACTTTTTCTCCAGAAATAGAGGAGTTAATTGACACAGGTAGGGATTTATATATTGAGGCTTTTAAAAGAAATTTGGCGAGAAAAACCCAAGAATTTTATGCTCTTTCCACCGCTCAATTTTTAATTTATGGCAAAAAAAGAATGGATGAGGCTTTTACTAAAATTAGAGATAATTATCTTCAATATTTCGGTGATTTCTACATAAATAAAGGTATTAACTATGTAAGACCCTATTTACCATAGATTATAGGAAATTTAAAACGGGCGTGGAGGGACTCGAACCCCCGACCTGCTGATCCGTAGTCAGCCGCTCTAATCCACTAAGCTACACACCCTTAATTTAGGCACTTATATATAATAACCAATAGTTTTTTAAAATGCAAGATTTTTCTGAAAAAAAATTGTCCCATTTGGACGAATCTGGCTCTGCTCAGATGGTGGATGTGTCTGAAAAACAAGTGACTGTGCGCGAGGCGATCGCCCTTGGGCAGGTAATTATGACCAAATCGACCTTTGAGCAAATAGAAGCGGGAAATGCCCCCAAAGGAGATGTATTAGGTACCGCAAAAATTGCAGGTATCATGGCCGCCAAACAAACATCAGCCCTAATTCCCCTATGTCATCCTTTACCCCTGAGTAAAATTGAAGTCACCATCACCCCCGATGAGCATTTATGTGGTTATCAAATTCGGGCAAGGGTAAAAACTGAAGCCAAAACAGGGGTAGAAATGGAAGCCTTAACGGCTGTATCGGTTACGGCACTGACTCTATATGATATGGCAAAGGCACTGGAAAAAACTATCACTATTCAATCCATCAAATTGATTAGTAAAACAGGAGGAAAATCAAAAATAGTGAATCAATAATTACTGACAATAAGGGGTTATATCTTCCCCTATTTCACTGAGAAAAGATAACGCACGAAAACGCAACATCATCAAGTCTTCATACAAAGGATTTAATTTACAAAGAGGAGGAATGGTAAATAACTTTTTGTTAAATAAATAAATATCTTTAGCAAAAGGGCATTGATTAGGAATCAAACTAACAATTTTTTTTGCCATGGTTTTTTCTCTAATATCCCAGTTACCCAACTTTTCTTTGATGATATTTAAAGGTGTGAAGGGAATTTGTCTGAACAATTGACGATAAGTAAAATTTATCATGACTTAATTTATTGATTGCTTTTGCTTAACTATCTTTTAGTGTAGCCATGGATAAGTTAAATAACAATATAAGTTCAATATATATTTTTTGTATCTTTCATAAGAAAAACTAAAGGGTGAGCAATGCCCACCCAAAATGATAAAGTCTAATAATGGTCAATTGTCCATTCCTTAATGAGCAACGCCCTTCAAATATTTATAAACCCTCTAAAGGTACAGTGAGAAAACGGGCTAATTGAGCGCCTTGATTTTCTAAGGTAGAAAGGGCGATAGGCTCACCCACAGGAGTGAGAGGAATATCCCTTTTAGGTTTTACCCGTAAATAAAGAGTTCTTTTTGGATTTAATCCTTCTTTTATTTCTGCCCTAATAGCTTGAATATCATCCATTTCATAAACTATTTTTACCTCACGATTTTTACCTAAAAAACCTTGTCTATAAATAGTTACTTTTCCTTCTTTTTTGTCAAATTTATTATAGCCACTACCTACATTTAAAAAGATGTTTAACCATAAATAAGAAGCAAGTAATGTACCCGCCACACCATAAAAACTTAGGGCTATTCCTTGGGGTACAAATTGAAGTCCTGAAACATCGCTAACCTTTAAAAAATCAGTGTGAAAATAACTAGATAATCCTGCGAGTAAAAAGCCTACTCCACCAATGGTAGATGCGATCGCCACTAGGTAATTACTAAGACGACGAGCGCCTGAAATCTTTTGTTTAAAGATAAAATCGTTAACTTGCATTCCTAAAAAACTAAAATAAAATTGTTTATTAACATGAACGAAAGATTGTTGCCCTAACAGCCATACAAGCAACTATCCTTTTAATCATAAATCTATTATAACCTTTGTTGGACTAGGTTTTTGTTTGGTCAATAAATCTGATAATTCTTGATAAACCAAGTTAAAGAAAATTAACAATTACCTCAAAAATAAGTGAGCTACAATTGGGATTAAAAAGAGAGTAAAAATAACAACCATGGCAATTAATTTACAAAAAGGACAAAGAATTTCCCTAACAAAAGAAGCTCCTCAATTGCAGCAATTAATGTGTGGTTTAGGGTGGGATGTAGTACAAAAAAAAGGCGGTTTCTTATCGGGGTTATTTAGCACCACCAATAGTAATTTTGACTTGGATGCTTCGGTAATTTGTATCAGTGAAAATCAAAAAGTCAGACACGAAAAAGACGTTATTTATTTTGGCAATTTAAGACATTATTCCTCCGCCATTATGCACCAAGGAGATAACTTGACAGGGGAAGGGGATGGGGATGATGAGCAAATTATGATCAATCTAAGTCTATTACCCCAAGATATATATAAAATTGTAATTGTTGTTAATATTTACGACCCTTTTAACCGTCAACAGGATTTTGGGCAGGTAGAAAATGCCTTTATCCGTTTAATAAATTTAACCAACCAAAAAGAAATTGTCCGCTATACCCTTTCGGGAGGAGAATATGCAGGGCAAACGGCGATGATTATGGCAGAATTAACTCGTAAAGGTAATGATTGGGAAATGGATGCCAAGGGAGATGGTTTGAGAGTCAAAGACTTAGCCGCCGTCGTAAATCTCTATAATAAATAAAATCCCATAGTCAACTTCAGCCTTTACACTGCTTAGACGTAGTTGTTTTAACACGTACAGAATCATACCCAGCATTGTCCATTAATTGACTAACGGTTAATATAGCCCTTTGGTTAGCTTGGGCAAGAATATCAGCCTCACAGGCAGATTCTACCACTTTTTTAAGGGTTTGCCGTTGGGCTTGGGTTTGTAAATCGGGAGCAACATCAGGTCCTAAACCCAAAAATCCCCTATGATAATCATATACTTGGGATTTAGTGACATCTATTTTAGAGTCCAAAATTTGGGGGGCAGGTAAGGTAATAGTCAAAATGTTATCTTCTAGGGCAATGCTATGCTCGTCAATTTTACTCAAATCTATTCCAGCCCTAACTTCTCCCCTTGCTAGATATAATAAATTTGTTTCACCGATTACCCAATCTCCTATTTTACGACTAGAAGAAGTAGGCACAACGGCATCCATGACAAATACGGTGGTGGTTAATTCGCTTACCCCTTGAATTTTTTGGATAATCAGCCGAGAGGTATCGATTTCGTTGGAGATGGTGGGAAATAGATTTTTCCATCCTTCTAAAATTTTGTTGCTGGTATGAAAAACAGAAAATAAACCAACGGTAAAAATAATACTGACTCCGCTTTTGGTGAGAAATGGTAAAAGTTTAAAAGAGTCGGAGGAGTAGTTAGGAATTTTTGAGCTATTCATGGATTGGGTAATAAGTAATGGATAATTGAGAATAAAAATAAAAAGCAAAAAAATAATGGTTAATTATTTACTGTCGAGCAAGATAAGGGCGCTATAGAGTTGGAATGCTTCATCCCATAATGTTTCTTCTTTCCTAAAAATGTTGATATTTGATTTTACTTGTTTAAGCATTTCAGGAAATTGGATAGCACCTTCGGCGAAGGGGGTAAAGTTATTATGGGTTTTTACTTCACTAATTTTATCATTTAAAAATCTAATTAGGGTTAACCATTTATCTCGACTGGTTTTATCTTGGTTAAATAGGTTAATACCTTGGTCAAATTGATAGATATAATCACTAAATCGCAGTATTATGTCATTTTGGGGAAGGTGTAAGTCGCAAAAGTTTATATAGTCGAGGGTTTCTTTTTTTCTGGTAAGTTTTCGTTTAGCATTGGTATGCACTGTCATTTCAAAGATGGGTACTGTAGCATTAATTTGATTAATTATCTCTTGAGGGTTGAAGGTAAATTCTATTTCTTGGGATGAGTTATCGTTACATAATACGGTAATTTTTTCTTCAATTTTGGTTACGTATTTTACTTGATAAACTATGAGATTATTGATTTCTTTTACAGAGTAACAAATGGAGTTAATATTAATGCTTTTAAACTCTTGTTGATAGTAGTTTAATTCTCCATAATTTCCTGTTTGATATAGTCTTAAATTTCTGGTAGGTATTTGTAGTTTAGCGGTGTAGGGGTCAACTTTTATAATTTCGGCAAATTGTTTTCCTACCATATTTTTTTCTTCTGGGGGAAGGGGTTTTAAAACTAATATGGCTAGTTCGTTACTATGTTCATTTTCTTGAAATTCTGCTAGGGTTTGTTGTTTTCTTTCTTCTCTTTTCTTATTTTCTTTTTCTTTTTGGATAGTTTTTATTTGTTTGATTCTTTCTAAGCCATCACGAATATTTTTGGTAAGTTGAGGGTGAGGAAATACGCTATCTTTAATTACTTGACGATATTTATTTTCTGCTTCTTCTATTAAATGGCTTTTTTCGGCAATGAGTCCATAATAATAGTTTTTCCAGAGTAGTTCTTCTCCTTCTGAGGATAATTTATCTGTTAATTCTTTGGCTTTTTCATATTCTTGGTTATCAATGTGGGTAATAATTTCTGGAAACATTATTTAATCCTCTTTCATGGGTTATTTGATGGCGAATAATGGTTTTTATCTTGTACTTAAAAAAATTATTTTTCGGCAAGGGAGGCTATTAACGACATAATGGCAATGGGGGCAGTAACTGCCCTTAGTATTCTTTTTCCTAGGGTGATGGGTTGAAAATTATGGGCGATCGCACTTTGTAACTCTTTTGTAGTCCATCCTCCTTCACATCCTGTGGCAATGGTAATTTGAGAGGGTAAATCCATGGGGTTTATAGAGTTAATAAGATGTTTTTCGGTGTTACGGGCAACGGCAATAAAACGGGGAGAATCTTCTTCTATTTGCTTAATGGCTTCTAAAAAAGGTAGGGGAGGGGCAATATAGGGTACTATTAATCTTTCACATTGTTCCGATGCTTCCTCAGCAATTTTACGCCATCTTACTAATTTATTTTCCTTCGGTTTAACTAAAGTGCGATCGCCCATTACGGGGTATAATCTACTAACTCCTAATTCTGTGGTACAACGGACAATATCATCAAAACCACTCCCTTTGGGTAGGGCAACCATAAGGTTAACTTGAATGGGTAACTCCCGATTCTCTTCAATTTTGGCAGTAATCTCTCCCCCATTAGCCGTCAATTTCACCTGCCAACCATCCCCCTTGCCATTGATAACAATAAAAGATTGTCCATCATTTAGTCTTACCACACGACGTAAATAATGTTCTTGGTCAGGGTGTAATATAATTTGGTTATCCTGTCGTTGACTCTCCGTAATCACTAGCCGATATAACATTTCGTTGAAGATGATTTTTAGTCAAAAAAAATTACTCTATTTAACCTCAATTCTGAATAATAATTTTCAAGGTGATGAGGTTTGCTGGTTACAGGTAACAGATTTAAAATACAGTGATTAATAAAATAAGAAATACTCTTTCATTGTCCATTGTCCATTGTCCATTGTCAATCAATATGTATTCAAACAAAACCACCGTTTTAGTTACCGCCGAAGAAATGAGGCTAATTGAGGAAGAAATTTTCTCCGCAGGAATGCCCGTGGGTAGTTTAATGGAAAAAGTATCTTTAAAAGTTGCCCAAAAAATAATGGAATTATATCCCCTAAAAGACCATAAAATTTTAGTAGGAGTTATCGTTGGTTGTGGGCATAATGGGGGTGATGCTTTAGTAGTTGCTAGGGAGTTATATTGTCAAGGATATGATGTAGTTATTTACGCACCTTTAATAGAGAAATTTAAAGAATTAACCGCCCATCACTTTAAATATGCTTCTAGTTTAGGGATACAAATTGTTAATAGTATTAACGCCTTAAATATTTGTAATCTATTGATTGATGGTTTATTTGGTTTTGGCTTAACTAGAAAAATAACCGATAACTTAGCAGAAGATATAAACATCGTTAATAGTTGGGATAAACCTATCATTAGTATTGATATTCCTTCGGGAATCCATAGTGATACGGGGGCAGTTTTGGGGGTGGCTATTCGGGCAAAATATACCCTTTGTTTAGGATTGTATAAAAAAGGAATTTGGCAAAGTAAAGCCTTAGAATATTTAGGGCAAGTAGAAAGAATAGATTTTGATATACCTGCTAGTTTTGTTAACGATATTATCTCCGAGTCTCCCGTTACAGAATTACTAAGCCAAGAAAGAGTAAAAGACATCTTACCCTTACCCCGTCATGTGACAACGTATAAGTATAAACAAGGACATTTATTGTTAATTTGTGGCTCAAAAGAATACGCTGGGGCGGCTTTACTCTCTGCCTATGGGGCAAGAAGTAGTGGGGTAGGCATGGTGACAATGGTAGTGCCTGAGAGTTTAAAATCCCTTATTAATGCTCAATTGCCAGAAATATTAGTAATTGGTTGTCGAGAAACTCCCCTCGGTAGTATTGAAACTCTGCCTTTGTTGGATTGGGAAAAATATCAATGGGTATGTTGTGGTATGGGGTTAACAAAAGAAGCGGTGACGGTGGTTAAGCAGGTAATTAGTAGTGACTGTGATATTTTGTTGGATGCGGATGCTTTAAATATTGTGGCAAGTTATTATCTTCTGGATGAGTTAAAAAATAGGGGTGGTAAAACGGTTTTGACTCCCCATGATGGAGAATTTGAGCGTTTATTTCCTGATTTTTCTTTTGTGGGTATGGCTGATAGAATCGAGGAAACTAGACAAGGGGCGATCGCCCTTAATGCTACAATCTTAAGGAAAGGTGCGAAAACCATTATTAGCCATAATAGTCACACATGGATTATACCCCATGGCACTCCTGCCCTAGCCAGAGGAGGAAGCGGAGATGTATTGAGTGGTTTTATCGGTGGTTTACTCGCCCAAAATAGTTTTACTGATATTACGAATGTTGATACCGTGGCAGCGGCGGCTTGGTTACATCAACAGGGGGCGATTTTAGCTAGTAATGATTTATCTGTCTTAGGGGTAGATGGGGTTACTTTATCTCAATATATTCTCAAGGCAGTTAATCAATTGATAATTGATAATTGATAATTGATAATAATTTTTTTACTAACAAAGTTTTGTTTACCAGCTATTTAACAATAACAATGGGCTTAAGCCCCTTGCCCCTTTTGTCCATTAAAAAAAACTATAGTTAATTTCACCAACCAACCAACCCGAAACATTAACGATGAAAATCGAACAAATTGACTTATACCATGTGGAAATACCGTTTACTTATCCTTTCAAAACCAATGGAATTAATGTAGATAGTCATAGTTGTTTGATAGTTAAAATCCATAGTGAAGGCTTAATAGGTTATGGAGAATGTCCTACTTTTAACCAACCTTTTTACAATTATGAAACCATTACCACTGCCCATCATATCTTACAAGATTTTTTAATACCTTTATTACTTCATAAAAAAATAAACTCCCCCCAAGAAGTAATTAAAATATTATCCCCCGTCAGAGGACATCCCATGGCAAAATCAGCGCTAGATTGCGCGGTATGGGATTTATTTGCCAAGAAAAAAAAATTACCTTTATGGAAATATATGGGGGGAATCAGGGAAAAAATTCAGGTGGGGGTAAGTGTTTCTTTACAGTCTAGTATTGAGGTTTTAGTGGCAAGGGTAGATAGTTATATAGAAGAAGGCTATCAAAGAATTAAACTAAAAATCTCCCCTGATAATGCCTTATCTTGTTTAACGGCGATTCGTAAAAGTTATCCTGATGTGATGTTGATGGGGGATGCTAATTCGGTGTTTACTCTGGATGATATAGATTTATTTAAACAACTCGATGGGTTAAATTTGATAATGATTGAGCAACCCCTAGCCTATGATGACTTATTACAACATAGTCAATTACAATGCCAGATAAAAACCCCCATATGTCTCGATGAAAGCATTAATTCTGTTAATGATACCCTAAATGCGATCGCCCTTAAATCCTGTCAAATAATAAATTTAAAACAATCCCGTGTCGGAGGTATTACCAACACGATTAAAATCCATCATCTTTGTGAAAAAGCAGGGATAAAACTATGGTGCGGAGGAATGTTAGAATCAGGCATCGGTAGGGCAACAAACCTTAATCTTTCTAGCCTTCCCCAATTTCAACTACCCGCCGATATTTCCGCCACCAATCGTTATTTTAAAGAAGATATTATCATCCAAGATATAACATTAAACCCCCAAGACTCCACCATCAATATTCCTCCCAAAGCAGGAATAGGAGTTGACATTGACGAAGAGAAATTAGAAAAATTCACCATTTCCAAAATATCTTATTCCGATTAGTAGGCAATAGGCAAGAAAAGATAATTATCAATTAATTTGGCCCAACAATAGAAGTACAAAGAAACTCATCCCGTAGATACCTATTAGCCACATCCCGAATTTGTTGCACCGTAACTTGATTAATATTCTCTTGGAAAGTGCGATCGTAGTCAATACCAATTCCAAGGGTTTCATACCAACCAAAAATCTGGGCAAACTCTGAATTAGTCTGCTTACCCAAAGCATACTGCCCCAATAACTTATTTTTCGCCGTTTGTAACTCCTCAGCGCTAAGAGTAATCTCCCGTAACCGTCTTATTTCCGCTTGTAAACCCTCCGCCCCAATTTCGGCATTAACAGGGGCAGTACCCATATAGACAACAAACTGAGACTTATCTAAACGGGTAGGATAAAAAGCAGAAACATCATACGCCAACCCTCTTTTTTCTCTCAACTCCACAAACAACCGACTCGATAAACCATTACCCAAATAAGTGCTAATGAGTTTTAACACAGGATAATCCTCACTATCCATGCTAGGGGTAATATAGCCCATCATAATAATAGACTGTTGAGTTTGTTGGTCAATTTTTTGATAAGCAGATTTTGCCTCCACAGGAATAGATACCAAAGACTCCATGGGATAATCAGGATTTTCCCAATCACCAAATATTTCATTCACCATCAAAGTTGCTTGTTCGAGATCAATTTTTCCTGCTAAACTAATTACAAGGTTATCGGGACGAAAGTGTTTACGATGAAAGCTCTTTAAATCTTCAATGGTTAAATTTTTGATGCTATCTTCCGTACCAAGAATAGAAAAACCATAGGGATGTTTCCCATACATCATTTGCCTGAGTTGACTAAAGGCAAGATTAAAAGGTTGTTCTTTTTGAGAGAGAATATTTTGTAGGGTAATACTTTTTTCTAACTCCAATTCTTGTTCAGGAAAGGAAGGATAACGTAAAATTTCTGCCCCTAGCTCTAAAATTGGCTTAAAATCATCGGTGACGGTTTTAATGCTGGTAAGAAAATAATCGCTAGAAGTATCTGTGCCAAGGGCAGCACCAATGGTTTCTACTTTTTCGGCAATTTGTAAGGATGACAGATTTCTAGTGCCTTTTGCCATAACACTGGCGAGAAGGTGGAAAATTCCTGCGCTTTGAGGGGATTCCCAACGACTTCCTGCGTTACGACAAAATATTCTTCCTGCAATAATTTCGGTGGTAGGATTCTCGATGACTACTAGGGTAATGCCGTTATGGAGTTTGGTTTGTTGAATGTGTTTATTCACCGTCAAATTTTAGATATGGTTTTTTTATTTAGGTAGGGAATGGGCAATGGTGACAATATTTTAGTTTTTTTATAGTCAATTGAGTTAAAGTTTAATTATCCATTATCAATTACTAATTATCTTATGTGGGGTTGATGACAAGCAATGGTATCTAATTCAAAACTGTTAATGACGTTAATCATTTGATAGATACGACTAAATTTTCTTTCATTGAAGTAAAAACCAATGCTGGGTAAGTCGTCAATGGTGCCACTACTTTGGGAGTCGGTGGACTCGATTTTGGTGATTTTTCCTTGGGTTAATATATCGCTAAATTTATCGTTTAATATTTCTATTTGCTCATCTTTTAATTCACAGTTTAATCTCATTACAAAAAAGTCTTTGCAATACAAACTAGAATGATAAACTCGATAAAATTTACTGATTATTTCGTAGGCGGTATCAACGTTGTCGGTAATTGTATAAATATCTGTATCTTCGGGGTTAATATATCCTTCTAAGACAAGATTATCCACAATGTATTTTTGCCAATTTTGCCAATAATTTCCCCCCGGTTTATCTATCAGGATAAGGGGGATGGGGGGTTGTCTGCCCGTCTGGCACAGGGTAAGGGTTTCAAATGCTTCGTCTTGGGTGCCAAAACCGCCCGGAAAAAGTGCGATCGCATCTGTTTCTTTTAAAAAGAATAATTTGCGAGTAAAAAAGTATTTAAAATTAATTAATTTATGATCATTTTCGATGTAATCATTAGCACTTTGCTCAAAAGGTAACTTGACATTTAAACCAAAAGAGTTGTCAGTTCCAGCACCCCTGTTGCCTGCTTCCATAATGCCTCCTCCTGCCCCTGTAAGCACCATGAAACCCTCCTCCGATACTTTTTGGGCAAAATTAACGGCGAGATCATATTCAGGGGTGTTAGGGGAAGTTCTAGCAGAACCAAAAATAGTAATTTTTCTGGTATCTCTATAGTTAGAAAAAAGACGAAAACCCTTTTCTAAATCCTTCAGGGTAGCACTTAAAATTTTCCATTCTAAACGATCAATTTGTCCTCTTTTTACTAACTTAGCTAAAGAACTTAAAGATTTTTTTAGCCATTTATTATGATCATAAGGGGGCAATTCTTGGAGTAACTTTTCAACGTGTCGAGAACGATAAAATAAATCTAAATCTGATTTATTAGACAAAATATAAACCTCTGAAAAAACAAAAAAATATCCCACCATTATATAACATAGTGGGACGGGCATTAGGTGAAAACAACAAATTAGATATGTTGTTCGAGAGTCTTTGCTAAACTGGTTTTGGGCACAGCACCAACTAACATATCCTGTTTTTGACCACCTTTAAAAACCATTAAAGTAGGAATACTACGAATACCATATTGACTAGCAATTTGAGGATTTTCGTCAGTATTTAATTTAACTACTTTAACTTTACCTTCGTATTGTTGAGCAATTTCTTCTACCACGGGGGCAACCATACGACATGGACCACACCAAGGAGCCCAGAAATCGACTAAAACAGGTAGTTCGCTATCTAAAACTTCCGCTTTAAAATCTGCTTCTTTTACTTCTGTCACTTCTGACATCTTATTTATTCCTTACTTAAACAATGTGCTTTTTGATTACTATCAGATTTTACCATAACAAATAATTCGCCTCTAACCCTCAATTATTTCCATAATTTTACAATTCTTCCACCTTTTAGCTTATATCTTGATACAACTATTCCGAGGGATGGGTTAAAATAAAGTTGGGTGAAAAGTAATTTTCGCTCACTCCTCACACCATAACCCGCTCTTACAGCGTAGGGGCGGATTCTTTTTGGTTATCTACTACTTTTTTTGCCGTAATTCGACTCTATTTCACCCCACCACTGGTCTAACTCCTAAACTTTAATAATCGTATTATTATCAATAAATTGGGGTTTTCCGTCTATGACATCTACCCCAAAGCGACTAAAATGTTGATTGATGGGGGAGGGTAGTTGGGGATAATTTAACTCACTGTCTCCCTTGGCGATGTCTGCCCAAAAGTATCTCATCACAGGGGCGTATTGACTGGCTTGTTTTTCTTCTAAATTCAGGGGCGCCGAGGTTAATAATTTCATTATAAAGGGAAAAGAGCGATCGCCCATCCACTCCCGACAAAATTGATCATATTTTTCTTTTTCGGGCAAATCCGTTACTTGATAACTATTAATTTTAACCGTATTTATTCCCCCATGATGGCGGTTTAACTCGATGATGCGGTAGGGACTCGGATAGGTAATCAAAGACCCCGTAGTGACTTCATAAATGCCCTTATATTGGCTAATATCTTGGATGTGGAGATGCCCTGTAAAAATTAACTTCACTCCATACCTATCCAAAATATCCAACAACTCGAAAGGATTATCTAACATATACCTACGTCCGAGGGGATGTTTTGACTGTTGGGGTAAATGCTCAATGACGTTATGATGTACCATCAACAATACCTGTTTATCCCCTAACTGCTCGAGGGTTTCTTCTACCCACTGTAATTGAGACGGTTGCAGTAATCCTTGTTGTTGTCCACTTTCATCAAAATGATTAGAATTAAGAGCCACTAACTGAAGATTTGGAGCAATTTCACAGGTATAGTCGAGGGTTTCGGTATAATTTTGATAACCACAATCTTGATAAAAATAAGGAAATTTAGCGTAAGGAATCTGTTTCTCATTACCCTTTAAACTAGGAATATCATGATTGCCCGGAATGACATACACGGGGTAAGGTAAAGAAGCAAGTTTTTCTTGTAACCAGCGGTGATTTTCTGGCTCTCCATCTTGGGTTAAATCCCCTGGTAAAAGCAAAAAATCGAGATCAAGATTGTTTAAATGTGCCAATACAGTGTCAAAGGCTGATATGCTAAATTGGGTCAAATGAAAACGATTCGGTTTGTCTTCGATGGTTTCTGGTAGGGCTATATGTAAATCAGAGGCAACGGCGAAACGAATATTCATGGCATGAGAAATCATAGGAGGATTATATCACGGTGGCTAGAGTCAGAGTTCGTCAACACGTTAACCCATTAAGTAGTAAGTATCAACAATCTCTCTCTTTGCCCGATTGGAATCAAGTCTATTCTAATCTATCTCTTCCCCTTCATCTTGATATTGGCTGTGCTAGGGGGCGTTTTTTGTTGGAAATGGCTCCCCAAAATCCTGATATAAACTTTTTGGGTTTTGAAATTCGAGAGCCTTTGGTGGTGGAGGCAAATCAGTTACGGGATGAGGAAAATTTAACTAATTTACATTACCTTTTTGCTAATATTAATAACTCCTTGGAAGATATTTTAAATTCTTTACCCTCAGATAAAATTGAGTTGGTGATGGTACAATTTCCAGATCCTTGGTTTAAGAAAAAACACCATAAAAGAAGGGTCATTCAACCTGAGACGGTGACTACTTTAGCTAAGTTTTTAAAATCTGGTAGTCGAATTTTCTTGCAATCTGATATAAAAGAAGTAGCCGAGGAAATGTGCGATCGCTTCTTAGCCCATGCAGACTTTAAACCCCTACAACCTGAAATCTGGCTTACAGAAAACCCCATCGGTGTCATGACAGAAAGGGAAATAGCCACTTTAAATAAAGGTGAGCCTGTATATCGTACTATGTTAATCAGAAAATAGATAGAATAAGCTCCCATTGTTGAGATTGTTATTGGTAGTGGCAAAAAGGCGATCTATTTTTTTACTCTAGGGGCGATTAATCATCATGATTTGGCTAGGAATTGATCCGGGGTTAGCGATTATTGGGTGGGCAATATTAGAAGGGGATGACATGATTCGCCCTTCCTTGGTGGACTATGGCATCATTGAAACTAGCAAAAAACAGTCCACGGGGGAAAGGTTACAGGAAATAGAAACTGATTTTAATGATTTATTTCACGAGTTTAAGCCGAATCGTGTAGCCATAGAAATGCCTTTTTTTAGTCGTCAGATAAAGGCAGCGGGGGGAGTTTTACAGGCTTTAGGAGTTATTCATCTTGTCTGTCACCGAGAAGGAAACATTAACCCCATATTTTTACATCAATCGAGCTGGAAAGCTCATCTAGTTCATGGTAGAGCCACAAAAGAAGAAGTGGCAGAGGCTTTACAAAGTATTTTTGAATTAGATTCTTTGCCCATTGATGATAGTGTAGATGCGATCGCCATTGGTTATGCTGCTTATTGTGGACTCAAAAACCAAATCAAATAACCAAAAAAGTAATTTACAAAACTTTACATAGTTCAACAAATTGACTCACATTCAAAGAGAGAAACTAGAATGTAGGTGGTTGTTCAAGGACAAAAGCATCATGGTTACACTACAAGAAAACCCTTTAAGAGCGGGTTTAAAACAAGCTAAGACTCCAGAGCCTCTTATTCTGACAATTTTTGGGGCTTCAGGAGACTTGACCCAAAGAAAATTAGTTCCAGCTCTGTATCAGTTAAAAAAAGAGGGTAGGTTGCCCGGAGAAATGACCATTGTAGGAGTTGCTAGACGGGAATGGAGTCATGATTATTTCCGTGAGCAAATGAGACAAGGTATCGAAGAATTTTCCGATGGCATTGCCAATGAAGAATTATGGAATGATTTTGCCGAGGGTTTATACTATTGTCCTGGCAATATGGATGAGCCTGAAAGCTATGATAAGCTAAAAGACTTTCTGGAGGAGTTAGACGGAAAAAGAGGAACTAGGGGAAATCGAGTATTTTATCTTGCCGTATCTCCCCAATTTTTTCCCCCCGCCATCAAACAATTAGGCGCCGCAGGGATGTTAGATGATCCCTTAAAACATCGTTTAGTCATCGAAAAACCCTTCGGGAAAGACTTGAGTAGCGCCCAAGTATTAAACCGCATCGTACAAAAAGTTTGTCGAGAAGAACAAGTCTATCGCATCGATCATTATCTTGGTAAAGAAACAGTACAAAATTTGATGGTGTTTAGGTTTGCTAATGCCATTTTTGAGCCGTTATGGAATCGTAATTATGTAGATAATATTCAAATTACCGTAGCCGAAACCGTCGGGGTAGAAGAAAGGGCGGGGTATTATGAATCGGCGGGGGCGTTGCGAGATATGGTACAAAACCATCTTTTACAGTTATTTTGCCTTACGGCCATGGAAGCACCCAATGGTATTAACGCCGATAGTATTAGGGGTGAAAAGGTCAAAGTTTTACAGTCAACTCGGTTAGCGGACATTAAAAACTTAGAAAAAAGTGCAATTCGAGGACAATACACCCCCGGATGGATGAAGGGAAAACCTGTACCGGGTTATCGAGAAGAAAATGGAGTAAATCCAGACTCCACCACCCCTACCTTTGTGGCACTTAAGTTGATGATCGATAATTGGCGTTGGCAAGGAGTACCTTTTTATCTACGCACGGGCAAAAGATTGCCCAAAAAGGTTTCAGAAATTGCCATCCAATTCAAGGACGTACCTTTAACTATTTTTCCTTCGGCGGCTCACCAAACGAACCCCAACATTTTGGCCATGAGGATTCAACCTAATGAGGGGATTTCCCTGCGGTTTGAAGCAAAAGTACCGGGGGCAGAGTTGCGGACTCGTACGGTGGATATGGACTTTAGCTATGGTTCATCTTTTGGGGTAGCCACCACGGATGCTTATCATCGTCTTTTGTTGGATTGTATGTTGGGGGATCAAACTTTGTTTACCCGTGCGGATGAGGTGGAGGAGGCTTGGCGTATTGTTACCCCTGCCCTCGCTGCGTGGGATGCTCCTTCTGCTCCTGATTCTGTGCCTCTTTATGAAGCTGGTACATGGCAACCTGCGGAGGCGGAGTTTTTACTGAACCGTGATGGTAGAAGATGGCGCCGTTTGTAGGAAGATTAATTTTTTTGTTTTTCGATGATCAATTATTATTAGCAATTATTCGTTATGACTACCACTCCTTTAGTTTCTTTACAAGCACCGAAAGACGTTGATCTGGATTATATTGACAGTGAGTTAAGGCAAATTTGGCAGACTTACACGGGCAATAGTGAAGGGTTGGCGGCCACTAGGGCTTCTACGTTTAGTTTTTTGGTTTATGAGCCTGAGCAGACACAACCTCTCTTAGCGGCTTTGGGTTTTTATACCGGTCCTGTGGATGGCATTGCGGGGCCTCGCACTACTTCGGCAATCAAGGCGGCTCAAAAAGAGTATGGCTTTGAGATAACGGGGGTTTCCAATGCTGATTTATTGGCACGGTTACAGCAGGAATATCAGACCATTGAGGAGGAGGGTACTGTTAATTTACGGGATCAATCTATTCTCAAGCAGTATTCTCCCGATGTGGAGGGGGCTGGAATGGCAGATGCGATCGCCTCGGTGAACCCTTGCCGAATTATAACTTTATGCCCTACCACAGGGGAAGATAGGGGGGTGAAGGCTCAGGTATCTGCCTATTGTCCTATTAATAAACGTTCTGCCAATAGCTTAATTTGTTGTGAATATATCAGCGTTACGGGGGTTTCTTCTGCCCTCGAGCGCATTGGGGGGGTAATCTCCGAGTTGATGATTCCTGATTTACCTAAATATGTTTGGTGGAAGGCTGGGATTGATACAGATTATGGTTTATTTCAAAGATTACGGTCAGAGTGCGATCGGCTCATAATTGACTCTAGCACCTTTGTAGAACCCACCGCCGAACTAGAACGCATCGCCCAGTTTGTAGCCCAAGATACCCCCATCATCGACCTCAACTGGGCTAGAATTGCCCCATGGCAAGAACTTACCGCCGAAGCCTTCGATCCTCCCGAGCGCCGTAGTGCCATCTGGGAAGTGGATGAAGTAACCGTGGACTACGAAAAAGGCAATAAAACCCAAGCCCTCATGTATTTAGGTTGGTTAGCCAGTCGTCTCAATTGGCAACCCGTAGCCTACAGCAACGAAACAGGGGATTATGACATTACCAAAATTAAGTTTATCAGCCCTGAAGGTAAAGAAATTAATACCGAACTAGCAGGGGTGCCTCTAGCAGACTGGGGCGACATTTTAGGGGATTTAATCAGCTTAAAATTGAGTTCTACTAACCTACAAGCCGATTGCTGTACCGTATTATGCTCAAATACCACGGGTTGTATGCGTATGGAAGCAGGGGGCGGCGCCCAAGCCTGTCGCATTCAACAGGTAACATCTTTAGCGGATCAAGATACCGAACACCTCTTAAGTAAACAGTTACAGGCAGGGGGCAAAGACACACTCTATGGAGAAAGTATGGATCTCACTGCTCAAATTTTAGCTTTGAGGAATTAAAAGCAAGTTAGGCAAGGGGCTTAAACCCCTTATTACACCAAGTCTGACTTATGAAATATACTTTTATTTATTGTCTTTGGCAATGGGCTTAAGCCCATTGTTTGTTTTATCACTATACTTTTCTTTAAGGATCCATTACTTTACCTTACCTTTTGGAGAATAGATACCTAACACCTTTCAAAGACTAAAATATTATCCCAAAACGCTAGTTACTTGGATGAACACAACTAAAAACTTAAAATTTGTAGATTTATTTGCAGGAATCGGTGGTTTTCACCAAGCCTTAAAATATTATCAAAGCCATTGTGTTTTTGCTTCAGAATGGGATAAATATTCTCAAGAAATATACCTCAAAAATTATGGTATTTTACCAGAAGGAGACATTACCAAAATACCTGAGTCAACTATTCCTAGCCATGATATTTTGTGCGCTGGTTTCCCTTGTCAAGCCTTCAGTATCTCAGGAAAGCAGTTAGGTTTTAATGATACTAGGGGAACTTTGTTTTTTGATGTAGCCCGAATAGTTAAATATCATCAACCAAAGTTTATTCTTTTAGAAAATGTTAAAAATTTTGCACGACATGATAATGGTAATACCTTACAAATAGTTGTCAATACCCTTGATGAAATAGGTTATAAAGTTTACTATCAAGTTTTAAATGCTTCCGATTTTGGAGTACCTCAAAAAAGAGAAAGAATTTATATAGTTTGTTTTAGAAAAGATTTAGAAATTGATAATTTTATTTTTCCTAATGGTTTTAATAAGCCTACAAAATTATTAGATGTTTGTTTAGATGATGAAGAAATAAAAGATTTTATTATTAATAGAAAAGATATACAATTTAAAGAGAATATCCATATTGTTCCAGATCTTTTGGGTAATTATCCTCAAAAACCTATTAGAATAGGTACGGTAAATAAAGGAGGACAAGGAGAAAGGATTTATCACCAAAACGGTCATGCCATTACCTTATCTGCTTATGGTGGAGGGGTTGGTGCGAAAACAGGTTTATATCTAATTAACAATAAAGTTAGAAAATTAGCTCCTAGGGAGTGTGCCAGAATAATGGGTTTTCCTGATAGTTTTATAATCCATGAAAAGAAAAATATTGCCTATAAACAATTTGGAAATGGTGTAGTAGTTAACGTTATTAAAGCAATTATTGCAGAAATTTTAAGGGTTTATAACACTGGATCCGTAGAAAAAAATATACAAATAAAAGGAACAATGGACTTAAGACTATTGCTAAAAATAATAGATAAAAGTACGGTTCATAAATAGTAAATATTTAGCACCCATTACTCAACAAGGGGCTTAAGCCCCTTGCCTATACTTATTTTCATTACAAACTTAAATTACCCAGCGATTTGTTTTAAGGATAAAAAGCCAGTTTTGGTAAGCCCAAATCCTCTGCCCAACCCATCATTAGATTTAAACATTGCACCGCTTGTCCCGATTGTCCTTTGATCATATTATCAATGGCGGACATAACAATAACTCTACCCGTGCGAGGATCAACTTCAATGCCGATATAGCCTAAGTTCGTGCCACAAGCCCATTTAGTTTGAGGATAAGTGCCATTGGGTAAGACTTTGACGAAGGGGGAGGAACGATAAAAAGCATTATAGATGGTGATTAAATCCTCCGTAACTAACCCTGGATCTCGTAGAGTGGCGTAAACGGTGGAAAGAATACCCCGAACCATGGGAATTAGATGGGGGGTAAATTGCACTTTAACTTCACTACGGGCTAAGTCTGAGCAAATTTGTTCTATTTCAGGGGTATGTCTATGTTTCCCGACTCCATAAGCCCCCAAAGAGTTATCCGCTTCTGCCAACAAAAGATTGATTTTTCCTTGTCTTCCGCCCCCAGAGGTCCCAGATTTAGCATCAATGATGATGGTTTCAGGTAGTATCAATCCTTGCTTAATGAGGGGAGAGAGGGCGAGTAAACTGGCGGTGGGATAACATCCCGGGCAACCGATGAGGGAACTATTTTTGATTTGATCTCGGTATAATTCTGGTAAACCATAAACAGCACTAGAGGCGATCGCACCGTCATCCCGCTCTGTTTTATACCATGCCGTATAAGTATCAAGACTGGTAAAACGATAATCCGCCGATAAATCCAACACCTTACAACCCTTCTCCACTAAAGTGGGGGCAAACTTACAAGCCAAACCATTAGGCAACCCTAAAAATACCACCTGACAACGGGAAGCTATCTCATCCAAATCAATAGCCTCAACCTTATTTTTAATCAAATGACCTAAATGGGGATACAAATCAGCATAATCTTTTCCAGCACTACTATCCCCTCCCAAATAAACAATCTCCACCTCAGGATGTTCTGATAACAGTTTAATTAACTGCACTCCACCATAACCAGAAGCACCCACAATTCCCACAGCAACTTTTTGCGACTCAGTCATAATCTTTATGATTCAATGTATAATTCCCGCTTTTGCAGAATTTTAGTACGAAAACAGCACTTTTTAACGGCAATTTTCTTCAAATCATGACCAAATAGATTCTGTAAAGCTAAAGATAGACAATACAAAGTTTTTTACAATTATGAGATAGATTTTTTTTGCCCATGACCTCTTACCCCTTATTCTTATTTTTGTTCTTACTTTTTTTCGGATAAAACACTTGGGGATAACCAAGGGGGCGCACCTCCTGATTTTTTCTTTCCGCTTCCTTTTCCCTCACCTCCGTATAATCTAACCAGTGAATACAATCCACAGGGCAAGTATCCATAGCCTCCTGCACAATATCCTCCTCATCCCCATTTTGGTTATAAACCCGGGAGCGTCCAAAATTATCTTCTATATAAAAAGTATTAGGGGCAACATGGACACAATTTTTACAACCAATACAAGTTACCTCATCCACATAAACCCCCTTTTGACGAACATCACCCCCCAACTCAGGCTCAAAACCACTCCTTTGCGGGTTATCACGCCAAACGCCCCCCAACTCAGGCTCAAAACCAGTGTTTTCCGAAATATTCCGTTCATCAAACATAAAAAACCTCATCAAAGACAACAACAACCCACCACAAAAACCCAACCTATAAAAAAATAGTGGGCAATAATCCTTGTTATCACCCACCACCGCCGTAAGATAAAATACTAACTCCAGCGTTGTACCACTAGACGAATAGAGCCATCCTCATTTTTTTGTTGCTCAGTCACAGCGAACCCTTGTTGGCTAGACTCAGTCAAAACAGTATGTAAAGCATAATTTTGAGTCACACGCTGTAAAAACCCATCAACAGTCCAAGGCTGTTGCCAGTATTGTAAATCAGCGACTAACTCGTAGTGTTGACCATTCCAGCTAAAACCAATATCATAATTGTTTTCTTGTTCAATGACGAGATCAGCTTGGCTAGTTTGCCCCTGATAACCACGAACCTGAGAAGGGCCTTCCTTCCAGTCAATTTTAAGGTCTTCAAGAGCAGATTTGAGAGAAGTTAGATTGCGAATTTGAGTCTTGATGCTACTGAAATGTGACATAAACTTATCCTGATACAATAAATAAAGGTTCGGAAAATGAGATTTATATATAAAAGTTTACCAATTTTGATTCTGAATTTGATTCTCAGACTCTAATTTTTGGCTGTAATAGTCCGATGTTTTTTGAGTTGAAACCACAACTCCTAACTGTTGTTCGATCGCCCTTGTTACCTCCTCACAAGACTTTCCAACAATTCCAGTCACCGTTTCTTTTACCCTACCATCAGGATAAATAATAAATTCTAAAGTTTCCATGGCCATAGGCATTTATCCTCGCTATATTCAAAAAATTCTCAGAAATGCTACTAAAATTACCAGTAACCTCATTAACCATGATAGTCAAATTAAAAATTATTGCGTAATGCAAAGTTAATGAAAATTTCAGAGGCAATAAAATTAAAATTAGGAAAAGAAAATCATTTCACAATGATGAAATCATGAAAATTGCCCCTAAACCAGATAATGAACAAGAGCGTATTAACGCCCTCCTCGCCTATGACATCCTAGATACAGAATTTGAAGAAATCTATGATGAACTAGCAGAGTTAGCCTCCTCCATTTGTCAAACTCCCATCGCCCTTATCAGCCTAATCGATGAAAAAAGACAATGGTTTAAGTCCAAAGTGGGATTAGATGCCAGAGAAACGGATCGAGATATTGCCTTTTGTAGCCATGCTATCCTACAACAAGATAAGGTTCTAATCGTCGAAGATGCCACCAAAGATGAACGGTTTGCCGATAATCCTTTAGTATTAAAAAATCCCTCCATTCGTTTTTATGCAGGAGCGCCCCTTATTACCCCCAATGGTTTTGCCCTAGGTACCCTATGCGCCATTGATACCAAACCAAAAAGTTTAACCCCTGAGCAGGAAAAAGCATTACAAATTTTGGCAAAGCAAGTGATGAGCCAATTAGAGCTTCGCTTATCTTTTAAAAAGTTACAAAATTATTCCAAAGAGTTAAGACAAATTAACGCTAGTAAAGATCGCTTTTTTTCCATTATCGCCCATGATTTAAAATCTCCCTTCAATGCCATGTTAGGATTTGCCAGTATTTTAAATGAGGATGCCGATGAGTTACCCCCAGAGGAGATAAAGGAAATTAGTTCTGATATTTTCAACACAGGAAAAGCTACTTTAAAATTGTTGAATAATCTTTTGCAATGGTCAATGTTAGAAACGGGTAATCTATCTTGGCGCCCAAAAAGGCTCCTTCTTTGGGAAGTGGTGCAAGGTGTCCTCGATTTACTCTATGGCACAGCTTTGCACAAAAAAATTGCTTTAGTGAATGAAATTAGCTCAGAAATAAATGTATATGGTGATTTAATGATGTTGGAGTCGGTGCTTCAAAATATCGTTAACAATGCCATTAAGTTTAGTCATATGGGGGATAAAATTACCGTTTCTTGCACCCAAGAAGACAATGATTTAATACGTATTATCATCACCGATACAGGGGTTGGCATGACTCAAGAGCAAATGAATCGGTTATTTGAGATGGAATACAGCGCCAGTAAAGTGGGTACGGAGGGAGAAAAAGGCACAGGGTTAGGATTATTGTTGTGTAAGGAGTTTGTCCATAAAAATGGTGGCTCTATCAAAGTAATGTCTGAATTAAATAAAGGGTCACAATTTAGTTTTACCATTCCTAAAATTTAATTATATGTATTACAAAAAGTTTTGTGATGTAGCATGATCTCTGCGCTCGAAAATAAATTAACTTTAATAGCAAAGTTAGAGAAGAGTGATAATTTTGTGGAGTGTAGTATTCGTTACCGTCCTGCCTTTGCAACTATTTTTGTGACCTTGCAACCGAGGGAAAAGATTACCGCAGAAGCTGGGGCGATGGTTAGTATGGATGGGGGAATTACGATGAAAACTGAGTTTTCTGGGGGTTTTTTTCCTGCTTTGATGCGTAAATTTTTTGGCGGAGAATCATTATTTGTTAATGTTTTTCAAAATAATACCAATAGGCCCCAGACGGTAATTCTTTCTCAACCCATGATTGGAGATATTGAACATAAAAAATTAAGCTCTAAGCCTTTTTGCATGCAACCGGGGGCTTATATTGCCCATACCCCAGGAGCAAAAATGGGGGTGCGGTGGGCTGGTTTTGCCAGTTGGTTTGCTGGGGAGGGTTTATTTAAGTTGCAATTTACGGGTAAGGGGCAGGTGTTATTTGGTTGTTATGGGGGTTTGACTCCAAAGGAGGTAAATGGGGAGTTTATTGTGGACAATACCCATTTGGTTGCCTATGAGGGGGATATAAAGATGAATGTAGCTTTGTCGGGTAATTTACTTTCTTCCATGACTTCTGGGGAGGGTTTTGTTAATAAGATTACGGGTAGGGGGACAATTTATCTTCAGTCTCGTAGTGTTTCTGGTTTTGTGGGTTTTTTACGTCCTAAAGTTCGTTAATTTTTAACCTTTTTTTATGAATATTGAAGTATTACAACAGCCTGACAGTGCGATCGCCAAGGTAACCATGGATGCCCAAGAAGAATTACTTGCTGAAGCGGGAAGCATGATTGCCATGAGTGATTTTATCAACGTTAGCACCACCCTAAGACAGGGCAAAGGGGGCGGAATCCTCGGTGGTTTAAAAAGGATGATGGCAGGGGAATCTCTATTTTTGAGCGTTTTTCGTTGCTACCAACCCCATGGGGAAATTTATCTGGCCCCCCATCTGATGGGAGATATATTGGTTTATGAAATGACAGGAAATGAATTAGTGGTGCAGTCTGGCTCTTATTTAGCCTGTGCCTCTGGGGTTGACCTTGATTTGGGGTTTCAGGGTTTTAAATCACTGTTTTCAGGGGAGTCTTTATTTTGGCTAAGAATTAGCGGTTATGGGCCAGTTATCCTCACCTCTTTTGGGGGAATTTATGAAATTGATGTGGATGGAGAATATGTTGTGGATACGGGGCATATCGTTGCCTTTGAGAAAACTTTAGATTTTAAAATCACCAAAGCTAGTTCTAGTTTACTCGGTTCATTTTTAGGGGGAGAGGGGTTAGTTTGTCGTTTCTATGGCAAGGGAAAGCTATATTGTCAAACCCATAGCCCTCTTACTTTAGGAAAAACCATTGGCACTCAATTACCCCCAAGATAGGTAATTATTTATTAGGTTGCAGTACAGCAAAAACATTCACCAAAAATAAGAAAAATATGTTGAATAAATCGGAAATAAATTATCGCATTGAACATAATCCTGCCTATGCTTTTTTAATTCTCACCCTACAGGCAAATCAGATGGTAATGGTAGAAGCAGGGGCGATGGCGGCGATGGATTCTTGCATAAAAATGCAGTCAAAAATGAGGGGGGGATTAGGTAAAAGTTTTAGTCGCATGTTGGGGGGTGAGTCTTTATTTTTAAGTGAATTTACCGCCCAAAATAAACAAGGGGAATTATATTTGTCTCCGGGAGTGCCGGGGGATATTGGGCATTATTTATTGACAGGAAATAATGCTTTAATGATACAGTCATCGGATTTTGTGGCTTGTGCTTCTACGGTGGAAATTGATTCTCAGTTTCAGGGTTTTAAGGGTTTTTTTAGTGGAGAATCTTTATTTTTGTTACGGGCGACAGGACAGGGGGATGTGTGGTTTAGTTCCTATGGTGCTATTTTGGAGATAGATGTGAGGGGAAGTTATGTGGTGGATACGGGCTACATTGTGGCTTTTGAAGATACCCTTAATTATAGTGTGGAGATGATAGGAGGTTTATCTTTTAAGGGTTTACGGACGGGAATATTAGGGGGTGAGGGATTGGTATGTCGTTTTAGTGGCAGTGGTAAGTTATGGATACAGTCTCGTAATCTTTATCCTTTGATGAATTTTCTTAATCCTTTCCGCCCTGTAAAGAGTGATTAATTAATATACTTTGTTATGCCTTATTATTCTCCCATAAGCGATCGCACCGTAGAACCAAAAAAAAGACAATTACTTATTTTATTAATAGTTTTTGGGAGTATTATTACTCTAGTTCTATATAGTTTATTTGCCATAACTAATAATTTAGTTAATTTTATTCCTATTTCTGTAGAAGAAAGAATAGGCTCATTAATAGTTCCTAATTTTGAGAAAAAAAGCTCATCAAATAATACCCAAAAACAGCTAAATTTGTTGTTAGATAATATAGAAAAAAAACTACCTAAAGATAGCCCCGAAAACAGAGATTATCAAATTCTTTACATTGCAGAGGATGTGGTAAATGCGATCGCCCTTCCGGGCAATACCATCGTTATTTATCAAGGACTATTAGAACAAGTCGAATCAGAAAATGAATTAGTAATGATTCTTAGCCACGAAATCGGACATTTTGCTAATCGAGATCATCTCAGAAGTATTGGTAATATTATCTTAATAAAACTAACTATAAATTATTTTCTAGGAGGATTTGAAATTGTGCAATCAGGGGCAGATTTAACTAACTTAGTAGTCAATGCTCAATATAGTCAAACCCAAGAAAAAAAAGCTGACATATTTGGCATTAATTTACTATATCAATATTATGGTCACGTAAATGGAGCAACAGACTTTTTTAAACGTTTAAGCAAAGAAGAAAACGCTCCTAAATTTACACAATTTTTATCTAGTCATCCTTTACCAAAAAAAAGAATTAAAAATTTAGAACAATTAATAAAAAAAAATAATTATCCCCTCAAAGAGAAAAAAGTCCTCGCTATTGATGTTGACTAAAATATAATACAAAAAATAAATTAAGGCAAGGGGTTTAAATTCTTTATTCAATAAAAGTTAAAATAGAATCCGCTAATAATTACTACTATTACGCACCTATTAAAATGAATAAAATAAAAAAATCCTTTCAGTGGTTAGCCATCGGACTTGTCACCATTACCCTAACAATTATTAGTCGTAATGTAGTCATGGCACAACCCGTCAGTCATTATGCAGACTTAGAATATCCCCCCCTAGCCGAAGTTGAACTACCAAAATACGATCGCCTAGAATTAGATAATGGCATGGTAGTATATTTAATGGAAGATCATCGCCTTCCCCTCATTACAGGTAGTGCTATTCTAAGGACAGGGGATAGATTCGAGCCTAAAGATAAAGTAGGATTAGCTACCCTCACAGGGGATTTACTGCGCACAGGAGGCACCGGCAACCATAGCAAAAATGAAATTGATAGTATCCTCGAGCAAAAAGCTGCCTCCATCGAGACATCCATCAGCACCAACTCAGGCAGTGCAAGTTTCAACACCCTTAGTTATGATTTGGAGGAAGTTTTTCCTCTATTTGCAGAGATACTAAGAAATCCCGCCTTTGAGCAAAACTTTTTAGACTTCGAGAAAAACAATTTTAGAGGTGCTATCTCTCGCCGTAATGATAACCCGGGGAATATAGTACAAAGGGAGTTTCGGAAACTGATTTATGGGGATGATAGTCCTTTTGCCCGTACCATAGAGTATAGTACCTTGGAAAACATCTCTAGGGAGGACGTAGTTAATTTTTATCAACAGCATATTCGCCCAGAGAGTATTATTCTCGGTATTGTAGGGGATTTTGAACCAGAAAAGATAAAAAGCCTCATCAGCCAAAACTTCGGAGACTGGCAAGTTAATACCCCTAAACCAAATCATGATATTGCTACGCCCACCCAGTTAACCTCTTCTGGATTATATTTAATTGATCAACCTCAGTTAACCCAGAGTAATATTTTGTTAGGACATATTGGCGGTAGATTAGATGACCCCAATTACCCCACTCTAACGGTCATTAACGGTGTTTTAAATGGGTTTGGGGGTAGATTACATAATGAGGTGCGATCGCGCCAAGGACTAGCTTATTCAGTGTATGGGTTATGGAGAGCAAATTATGACCATCCAGGACTGTTTTTAGCAGGGGGACAAACTAACACCGAAAGCAGTGGACAATTTATCGAAGCTGTCAAAGGGGAGATAGAAAAACTACGCACTCAACCCATTAGCCAAGAAGACTTGGACTATGCCAAAAATTCTATCCTTAACTCCTTCGTCTTTCAATTTCAAACCCCCAATCAAATTCTTTCCCGTATTATGACCTATGAATATTACGGCTATCCCCAAGATTTTATTTTTAACTATCAAAAAGCCGTTACCAACACCACCGCCCAACAAGTATTTGAATCAGCCCAAAACTATCTACAACCAGATAAGTTTGTCACCCTAGTGGTAGGAAATGGTCGTCAAGTTACACAAAGTTTAACTCCATTAAGTCAAGAAATTCAAACCGTTGATATAACTATTCCTCAACCTAGTAGTTAATGTTTGAGCGCCTACGCAATGCCTAATTCTTGTTTTAATAGTTGAATAGACTTTTCCCCAATATAGTTGTCACTACAAATTAATTTGGGAGGGCGTATTAAGTCTTCCCGTAGTGCGACAATCATCTTTTTCACCGCAACATAACTATGATTATCGGAGATAATGGTGTGGGCGCGACTAACTAAATTTTTGAGGCGACGACTATCATGGGCTAGGGCGATAATGGTTTGAACTTCATTGCCCCGTAAACTTTGTACCATCATTTCTGCAACCCTTAAAATACCCGTGCTAAGGCTAACAATGCCTAAACAACTATCTGGGGGTAGCTGTTTGATGATTTTTAATTCCTTGGCATAGTCACATATGTCGATGGGAATCACTCGGATGGATTTTTGAGAGATAATTTCTAATACTTGAGAAACAAAATATCGGCTGGTAACGACGGTGGCGGAGGTTTGTTGATGGATGACTTTGCTTAATTCTTCTAGGGGTATGAGTTGAATGGGCATCAGGAGGGCTTGTTGTAACTCTAGGGCGATGAGTTTTCCTGCTCCCATATCCGCAGAGGGTACGGTGACTAATACAAGGGCATTACAACTAAGTCGCCAATCAATTTCCCCTAAAAATAGTTCTTTTATTTGATTGAGGTTTAGCCCAGAAAGAATTAGTTGATCTATATTGTGGCTAATGGTTTTTTGAATTTCTGAGTATTTGGTGGGAAGGGTATTATTTTTTTCGATGATGCCTTCGTTTCCTTGGGCTTTGACGTAAATTCCTGAACCCGCAAGGGATTCTACTAGACCTACTTTTTCTAGTTTTTGATAAACTTTGCTGATGGTGTTGCGGTGTAATCCTGTTATTTGTCCTAGTTGACGGGTGCTAGGGAGTCGGTGGCCGGGGGGATATTGCCTAGATGCGATCGCAAATTGGATTTGATCAAATAATTGTTGGGAGGGGGAAACATCACTATCGGAGTGAATTTGAAAGTAAACCATAACATTGGCTCTGATGTTAAGGGGTAAAAAGTTGCCAGAAAAAACGGGTTAGGCAAAAAAATAATCGATTAATATTCAATCATTATAGTCGCGCTAACCCAATCTGGAGATCTATTTGCCACCCAAGATTTGTTTTTTCAAACCATTAAATTCAGCAAATAATTCCTCACGGGTGGAGGCTTTGAGTAAATAGCGAGTGGTAAACCATGCGGTGTAACCTAATCCCACTAACTCAAGAATAGATGCAAGTAAAGGAATATTTCCAATGGCATCTAATACCGAAAGAGTGATATAAACGGTGATTGCTGCGGTAACAATTAAACCTAAAGTGGTTAAAGGTTGTTTGTACTCTCCGAAGAAGTTGCCCAATTGCTCTGGTACTCCCGATAAAAAGTCCACGGCAACGTCAACCCATTCTTGCCAAGGTTGCTCTGCCTCGGAAACTGGCTTACTTGCACTGATGATACCACCCATTTCGTTATCTACTTTATCCATCGTTTCCGCTGTTTTTGACTCTGTATCTTTAAATTGAGATTCCATAATAATAATTCTCCCTGATTTTTATTTAAATGAAAAATGTTACAGTCAGAATAACCCAATTATTAAATTTACTGACTTTTGCTCATATTATCAAACACTTTTACCAATTTTTGCTGAATTTCTTCTGAATGATTTATGATTTTACCTTGTAAATGGGTCAAAACTCACAATCAAGAAGGGATAATTAGTTTGTTGGGGGTCGAGTGTTTGTTTTTTTGTCAAAACTCTATTAATAATAAACTATTAGTTCATTTTTTATTTATTAGGTCAATTATTTATTCCCAATCTTTAATACTTTACTAGGTTTGGCGGATTATTTTTATTTTTTTAGTTTCTTTGAAGTTAATCTTAATAACTGTTTACAAATCACATTTTTATGACTAAATCATCCCCTGAAACAGCTTCTATCAAAAAACAACAAATTAAGGAAAACTCTCTCATTATTTTGGTAGGTTTAATCATGGCGATCGCCATTAGAATATTTATCGCAGAACCCCGTTACATTCCTTCTGAATCCATGATACCTACTTTGGACACGGGCGATCGCATCGTAGTAGAAAAAGTATCCTACAAATTTACCAGCCCAAAACCCCAAGACATCGTTGTATTCACCCCCCCACCCCAACTACAAATCCTCGGATACGAACCCAGCCAAGCCTTCATTAAACGCATCATCGCCACCGCAGGAGACACCCTCGAAGTCCGAGATGGACAAATATATATTAACAACATTCCCCAACAAGAAAACTACATCTTAGAAGCCCCTAACTATAGCCTAGAACCAATCGTCATCCCCGAAGGAAGTTTATTTGTCATGGGAGACAACCGCAACAACAGCAACGATTCTCACCTCTGGGGATTTTTACCCCAAGACTACGTTATCGGTAGGGCAGTTTTTCGCTTTTATCCCTTGGACAATATTGGCAAAATTTGAGAACCAAAAATTTTCACAATCTCCCCATTAAAGCAACCCCACAGAGGCAAAAGCCTCTCTTTTTTTATGCTCAACAAGCAATTATGAAAAGATTATGATAAGCTATGAAAATATAATTATGAAAAGATTATGATAAATTATGCTCAAAAGAATAGCTAAAGTTAAATTAATTGTATTAACCCTTTTTACCATCACCGCCTGTGGCACCAATGAAGTAATCAATAATCAAAACTCAGCAGATGAAAGGCTAAATGTAGTCAGTACCACCACTATTATTGCCAACCTTACCGAAGAAATAGGGGGAGACAAGATCAACCATAGGGGAATTTTACCACGGGGGGCAGATCCCCACGTATATGAGCCTGTACCCCAAGATAATATAACCCTTGAAAATGCAGATTTGATATTTTATAATGGCTACGATTTAGAACCTAACTTAATTCGACTCATCAACTCATCAGGAACAAATGCTCAAAAATTGGCCGTGGGGGAATTAGTACCAGCCCTAGATTTTGAAGAAGAAGGTCAAATGGTTCCAGATCCCCATGTATGGGGTAATGTGGAAAATGTAATGATGATGGTGGAAGGTATCAGAGAAAAATTAGTGGAGTTGAAGCCAGAAGGGGAAGAAGTTTTTAATCAAAATGCGCAAAACTTAACCCAAGAATTAGAAGAGTTACACATCTGGATACAAGAACAAATTGAGACAATTCCCCCCTCCCAAAGACTTTTGATTACTACCCATGATGCTTTCCAATACTATGGAGTAGCTTATGGTTTAGAAATACCCGGTACCCTCATCGGTGTTAGTACAGAAGAGCAACCCAGCGCCCAAACGGTGCGAAATTTGGTAGAAACCATTAGGACTACTGGGGTAAGAGCTATCTTTGCCGAAACAACCATTAATCCCACTCTCATTGAAACCGTTGCCCAAGAGGCAGGCATTGAGGTGGCACCTACCGAGCTTTATTCCGATTCCCTCGGCGCAGAAAATACCCCCGCTGGTACTTATATTGGTATGATGAGGGTTAATACCCAAACCATTGTTAATGCTCTGACTAATTAAGAGGAGCTGTATTTCTTCATTTTTGAGCCAAGGCTTTGTATTTTACTTACTTCCCCTTTCTTTTTTTTGTCTTTAATATTCAAATAAGCTGGATTAGTCTTTGAGGGCGATCGCTCTTAAAGACTAGAATAAAACGTGAAAAACATATTGAAATAAAATTTAAATAAACTATCAAAAAAGCTAAATATTGAGTAATATTTATTTTTGTCAAGAATAGTAAAAAATAGTCCTAAAAAGTAGATCTAAAAATAAGTAAAACTTACCATAGTAGAATAAAGAATAAAATTGGAGTTCAAGCCAATGAAAAAAATATTATTGGTATCTGGTCTTGCTCTTGTTACTGCCTTTAGTATCTCAACTCCTCGAGTTGTTGCCCAAGGAGATGATGGCGTTGTTATGGAATCAGAAATGGTTTCTGTTATAACTGGGGATGGTAACGTTACAACTCAAAGAGTCAATCTTACTAACCGTAGAGTAAGATATTTCGATACAGAGGGAAGCGACGGTACAGTAATGCGTAGCTATGTTGAATGTGACGTAATGGGTAACAACAACGTATGTGCTCAATATAAAGTAATGGAGAACAGAAATATAAGAATAGGAAGACCTGTTAGACCATCCAGACGTTAAACAGTTTTAAAAAATATTTTCTTCCCACCATAGTCCTAACTTATTATCTCCAAAAGCTAATACTAACCACTCAACAAAAAAATTAATGAAACTTAGCTTTTTATTTTTCTAATAGGTTTAGGACTAATATTTGTACAGTCCCATAACACTAATCTATCTACTGTTTTTACAGTTAATGAGGACAACCTATTATGGAAATTAATAATCTCAAAATCTGGGGCATTCCCTTTCTCATAACGGGAATAGCAGCCTTTTTTATACCACCAGCCATTGCCGAGCCTCTTTCACCGGGAAACATCATCATTGCTCCTACAGTCTGCGTTAACACGACAGGGGGAACTTGCCAAAGTGGCTCTATCATTGTCGATGACGGAACATGCAAAAGAAATGTTGTCGTTCAACCCACATCCATGAGCATCACGGGAAACAGAAGAACAGATGCAAGAGCGGCTCAAATAGTCCAAATTGGTGGTTGTATTCCTGACGGTACAAGGTCAACTGCCACCGTTATTGCAAATCCTCAAGTTATGGTATCACCAACCCAACCCCGACAGCCAAGACCCCCTAGAAGCCCTGATACGGTTAATCCCTATGACATGATGCCTAACAATATGCCTCGTTAAGGAGGAAAAAAAGATCATGAACACACAAAACATCTCTATACTAGCAACCATTAGCTTTGGGTTTATGTGCTTAAGTGCTAACGCTCAAGTAAATCTTCATTCCGGCACTAGCCAAGTGAAAATCTCTGGAAATGGAGCCATGAAAATTGTCACCCCCAACACAGTGATTAACTTTGGAGAAGATAGCTTATCCAGTACCCAGACACAATCTAATAATGATGATGGTGATAGGTATATAAGAAGAAGTCGTTTTTCTGATTCTTATTACACCAGTACGGAATCTAACATCATTAGGATTAGGGGTTCTAATCAAAGGGTTGAACAAAGAATTTTTTCTGGTTCTCAATAACAAAAAACTTGAAAAAAGGATCAGAATATTATGATTACCACAAAATTCGACAGAACAATAAAACTACTAACCATAAAAATTCTTGTGGGGGGATGTTTTGTATGTACGGCACTAACCGCTAAGGCAGAAATGGTAGTGAGTAGAAAAGATGGTTTCCTTGTAACTCAGAATACAGTAGTTCAACAAATACAAGAAGACTATATAAATATAAGATTAAGAGACTTAAATGCAACAAATAGTCTCATCATTTCAAAAGTAAGTAACCTAAATCAAGGAAACTTAACGGGTGAAATTCACATAAATGGCACGAAAATTCAAAACTTAACAGGTAATAGAACAAATATAAATCTATCTCCCCATTTACGCAGGGGAGTCAACAGAATTGAAGTCAGAGGACAATATCATCCTCAGAATTCTAGTATAAAAATTGAATTATCTAGTGCTTCCACATCCATTAGCCAAACCACTGGGGGAGGCGGCAATATTAATTACAACTTAACCATTGATGTAAGGTAAAGCGTTTATATCATTCGGCAAAATAACTGTTTTTATATTTTAAAGTAATTTTTTTTGAAAATAAATTAATATATTTATGGCTTTATCTCCCCAAGGAATTCCTCAATTAATTATTCAAGAAGTTGATATTCGTGATGGTATTAATAATATTATTGACCAAGTTATCAACCAAAATATTATTATTTATGTTCTAAAAATTCCCAGCCTTGAGAATATTAGAGGACTACAAGGTTTTATTAAAACTGATGTAGGAGAAAATAATCAGGTAAACCAGAATACCAGTCAAATAATGGGAAATATTCCCTTATTTCCAGGGGTTTATAGCTCGGCTACTTTGCTTGATAGCGATGTTGAGAATATTTCATTAGATTTTCAGAAGTTTATCAATCAAGATGATATCTTACAAACTGTTCAATGGGAAAATCAACGAGCATTGGTAACGGGGGAAAATAATACTGTTAATTTATCCTCAGAACAAATTATCTATGATCTTTCTTGGTATGAAAACTTAAGGATAAATAATAATTATTTTGATGGTCAAAGTTTTACTTTTAATGATGATTTTTTAAAGAATTTAGGAGGTAATTTTTTATATGATAGTATTCAAGTTGCTATCCAAGATTTAGTAATTGATGGAAATGAAAATAACATTTTTCAAAATATAAATCAAACCGTATCGACTTTCCTTTTTGTGGAAGAAGATTTTATTTTTGAAGAAAAAGACTTTAAGGATTTAGCTCCCATTCAGTTTTCTTTTCAAGAAAGTTTCATTGATTCTAAAAATAATTCTATTAATCAAAATATAGATCAAATAATTAAATTTAACTTTAGTTTTGCTGATTTTAGTTTACCTATTTTTAGTCAGTCGCAAGGGTTAGAAATTACAAACCCTAATTTTGACCTTGATAACTTTATTTTGCCTATCATTGACAATATCGTTCCAGATTCTGATTTCTTTCAAAATCATGAAGTATTTGCTAACAATAGAAGTTTAGTTTTAAGCGATATATTCGGTAATGAAAATATTGATACACAATCTAGCAGTCAAATTCTTTTACTTACTGCTAATGGCATCGCGCCCATAGAAGAAGATGAGAGTAATATCTTTATTCCCTTGAGTCCTTTTTTTAGTGAGCTTCAAAATTTAGTGTTAGGAGAGAATCAAGAAGAAATTAATAGAGATAGTATTAGTAATTTATTTAATCAAGTTTTTAACAGTTTTTTTGAGCGTAATAATCCTAATATTTTTATTGATGATAACGGTGTATTTTTTGTTTCTAATGTTCCTGATGGTTTATTACAGTTTCGATTGTTTAATAAACCGATGAAAGTAAGAGAATTTGGATTCATTGCGGTGGATGATGCTATGGGTGTCATTGATGGAATCAATCCTAATGAGGAAAGTTATCGGGAAAAAGCACTGGAAAGAAAAATTACAGTTTTTGATGGACAAGATTCCGCGGATGTGGGCGCATTAACTACTCAATTGGCAAGGGATAGTTTTTCTGTGGCCAATGTTTTGGAAGCAGGAGACATGAGCTTTTTTGGGGCATTGAATAGCGTTTCTTTGGATAATGGTTATTACACTATCTATGTTGCACAAGAGGATGATATTAGTTTTGGGGTTGATGTACCTCCTACGGTGGTGAGTGAGGGAAAAAATTATCATCAAATTTCTTGGGATGATTTGGTGGTAGAGTTTTCTGCTAATACCCTTGTTACTCCCGGTATTTTTAATCAACCGACAAGGGTTAATATCACTCGCGGAGGAGATTTTAAAAACACGGTAGCTTTATTTAGGGTAGATAGTTTTGATGGTGGTATTGATGTAAATGGCGATTCATTAATTAATGTTCGTCCTGGGGATGTTGATTATGCCAGAATCGCTCTAGAAAGGGCTAAGGATGATTTAACTGGTATTGTGTTAAATACTCCTGATGCTATTTTTAGCACTATCTCTCAGGAAATTGAATTAGAGGAGAATACTACCTATGGATTTGTTATTATTCCGAATGCCACCATTGATGATGTATTGACTCTTAACCCTAGTAATGATTTTTCTGATGTGGTGGGTTTATTTTCTTTTGCTTCGTCTAATCCGGGAGGAGTTAGTCATATGGCAAAATTAGGTAGTAATTTATTTGCTTTTGAGGATATGGTGGGGGGTGGAGATTTAGACTATAATGATGTGATCTTGGAGTTTATTTTTGCTTAATCAAGCATCAGCATTTTTGATTTAATAAATCTCTTGTATGGTAAAAATAGTTAAAAGGCGATCGCACGGTATCCAAAAAGTATATGATATAGGAGTAAGAAAAGACCATAATTTTATATTAAAAAATGGCTTAGTAGCTTCTAACTGTTTTAATAAATCTCACTCTACTGCTTACGCTTATGTAACTTATCAAACAGCATATTTAAAGGCTAACTATCCCGTAGAATATATGTCTGCCCTGATGAGTGCTAGTAGTGATAGTCAGGAAAAAGTAGAAAAATATAGGGAAAATTGCCTAAAAATGGGCATTGAAGTATTATCTCCTAATATTAATTACTCTCAAAAAGACTTTACCCCCCAAGGAGAAAAAATAATTTTCGGACTATCTGCCATTAAAAATTTGGGAGAAAATGCCATTGAAAATATCCTTGAAGCAAGGGAAGAAGCAGGAGGTAAATTTGAAGATATGGGAGATTTTATCGGTAGAATTAACCTCAAAACAGTTAATAAAAGGGCATTGGAAACCCTAGTATATGCAGGGGCATTTGATACTATTCATAGTAATAGAAAACAACTGTTAGAAGGGTTGGAATTACTAATTAGTTGGTCACAAAAAAGACAACAAGAAAAAGAAAGTGGTCAGTTAAATATGCTCGATTTACTTCCTACCGAATCAGAAACAAATTCTAATCATGTAGTCTATGCTAATGCTCCTCAGTTACCTAAAGTAGAAGACTTTTCCGCCCAAGAAAAACTTAAATCAGAGAAAGAATATCTCGGTTTTTACGTTTCAGAACATCCTCTCAAACCATTAATCGATAAAGCTCAAATTCTCGCACCTGTCAACATTGCCGATTTACCTCAACAAAAAGCTAGGAAAAAAATTTGTGTGGTGGTAATGCTTACTATGATTAAGCCTCACATCGACAAAAATGGTAATACCATGGCATTTTTAACCGCCGAAGATATTTCTGGACAGGTAGATGCGATCGTTTTTGCTAGTACCTATGATGAGGTGAAAAATCAACTGAGGGAAGATACTCCCGTGATTATTTGGGGTAAAGCAGACAAAAATAAAAAAGATGATAAACCGCAAATTATTGTAGATTTTATAGAAGTTATTGAACAGGTAAAAATGGTTTTAATTAACCTCACTTTTAACCAAGCCGATGACCCTAAATTACAAGGTAAGCTAAAGAGTATTTTACAAGAACAATCTGGAGAAAAAAATAAAGCTAAAATCCCTGTTTTTGCCCTAATTCACGACTTACAAGAAAGAATTTTTATTCGCCTAGGACATAACTATTGGGTACAAAATGCTGAAAATACCGTTAATGCCTTGAAAAATGCTGGATTTGATGCCTCCACCCAGTCTTTAAGCCATAATTCCACTCTACAAAAAAACGTAGTTCCCCAGACCCATTCTAGTTAAATGGTGTTAGCCCTGAGAAGCCTAATGGTTGCAGTGTCAGTGATAGGGCAGTACAGTTCGGAAACCCGTACTATAAAACCCATTGCTATGGTACACTGATTTCGGTTAAATTAGCACTCGTGAGGTGAGAGTGCTAACGGCATTTTTACCAAGCAGATTAAAAATACTAACTATATTAAAGTAAGGAGTAAACCATCAATGGCTGCAATTACCATTAATGTATCAACTGTCAAGCCCTTGGGCGATCGCGTTTTCGTCAAAGTAAGTGAAGCTGAAGAAAAAACTGCTGGGGGAATCTATCTACCTGATAACGCCAAGGAAAAACCCCAAATTGGTGAAGTTGTCACCGTGGGTGATGGTAAAGTAAATGATAAGGGCGATCGCACCGCCGTGGAAGTAAAAGTAGGTGATAAAGTGCTTTATTCCAAATATGCAGGTACCGACATCAAACTTGGTAGTGATGACTATGTCCTACTCTCCGAAAAAGACATTCTCGCTGTAGTTTCCTAATTTTATATTGAAACCCTAAAGGTAGCTCGATACTATCGAGCAGATTCAAACCTTTCCAACCATTAAATTATTTCAACTTTTAGAGTAAATAAGAAAAAATAACTATGTCCAAATCTATCGTTTATAACGAAGAAGCCCGTCGCGCCCTAGAACGTGGTATTGATTTATTAGCCGAAGCCGTTGCCGTTACCTTAGGCCCTAAAGGTCGTAACGTAGTATTAGAAAAAAAATTCGGTGCTCCTCAAATCGTCAATGACGGTGTAACCATCGCCAAAGAAATCGAATTAGAAGATCACATCGAAAATACTGGGGTTGCTTTGATTCGTCAAGCTGCTTCTAAAACCAATGATGTAGCAGGGGATGGTACCACCACCGCCACCGTACTTGCCCACGCCATCGTCAAAGAAGGTTTACGTAACGTAGCCGCCGGGGCAAACCCCATCGCCCTCAAACGTGGTATCGACAAAGCTACTGAGCATTTAGTAGAAAAAATCGCTGCCCATGCTAGAAAAATCGAAGATAGCAAAGCCATCGCCCAAGTAGGTGCTATCTCTGCGGGTAACGATACCGAAGTAGGTGAAATGATTGCCCAAGCCATGGACAAAGTGGGTAAAGAAGGAGTTATCTCCCTCGAAGAAGGTAAATCCATGGAAACCGAACTAGAAATCACCGAAGGTATGCGTTTTGAGAAAGGTTATATTTCTCCTTACTTCGTAACCGATGCCGAGCGCATGGAAGCTGTATTTGAAGAGCCTTTCATCCTCATCACCGATAAAAAAATTACCCTAGTTCAGGACTTAGTACCTGTTTTAGAACAAGTTGCCCGTCAAGGTAAACCCTTAATCATCATTGCTGAGGACATCGAAAAAGAAGCCCTCGCCACCCTAGTGGTTAACCGCATCCGTGGGGTATTAAATGTAGCTGCCGTTAAAGCTCCCGGTTTTGGCGATCGCCGTAAACAAATGCTTGAAGACATTGCCATCTTAACTGGTGGACAAATGATTAGCGAAGATGCAGGACTAAAATTAGATACTACCACCGTAGATCAACTTGGTACTGCCCGTCGTATGACCATCACCAAAGACACCACCACCATCGTAGCCGAAGGTAACGAAAAAGAAGTTAAGAGCCGTTGCGAACAAATCCGTCGTCAAATCGAGGAGTCTGACTCCTCCTACGACAAAGAAAAATTACAAGAGCGCCTCGCCAAATTAAGCGGTGGTGTAGCGGTAATCAAAGTAGGTGCGGCCACCGAAACCGAAATGAAAGATCGTAAGCTCCGCTTAGAAGATGCCATCAACGCCACTAAAGCGGCCGTAGAAGAAGGTATCGTTCCCGGTGGTGGAACTACCCTAGCTCACCTAGCTCCAGGATTAGAAGAGTGGGCAAAAGCCAATTTAAATGCTGAACAGCTTACTGGTGCTTTAATCGTAGCCCGTGCTTTAACTGCTCCTTTAAAACGTATTGCAGAAAATGCAGGTCAAAATGGCGCAGTGGTAGCGGAAAGAGTTAAGGAAAAAGACTTTAACACTGGTTATGATGCGGCTAACAATGTATATGTAGATATGTTTGACGCTGGTATCGTTGACCCTGCCAAAGTAACTCGCTCTGGTATTCAAAATGCCGCTTCCATCGCTGGAATGGTGTTAACCACTGAGTGTATCATCGTTGATAAACCTGAAAAAGACAAAGGTGCTGCCCCTGCGGGTGGTGGAGACTTCGACTACTAAGGTCAAGGTTAATTAAATGATTTTGGGGGTGGGCTATGGGTCCACCCTTTTTTGTGTGGTCAATAAAATTTAATAATTCACAGGTTGAAAATATTGTAGAGTAAAGGGTTGAGACTATTTTAAAGATAATATTATCAATGTCACAACCTACTATAGAATCCATCCTTAAGGAAAAAAGAACTTTTAAACCCTCTGCGGAGTTTGCTAGTAAGGCAACCATCGATAGTTGGGAGAAATATCAGGAACTATATCAAAAAGCCTCGGAAAACCCTACGGAATTTTGGGGAGAATTGGCGGAGTCGGAGTTAGAATGGTTTGAAAAGTGGGATCAGGTACTAGATTGGAGTAACCCCCCTTTTGCCAAATGGTTTGTTAACGGTAAAATTAATATTTCCCACAATTGTTTAGATCGTCATCTCACCACTTGGAGACGTAATAAGGCCGCTATTATTTGGGAAGGCGAGCCAGGGGATAGTCGCACCCTTACCTATGCTCAGTTACACCGTGAGGTGTGCCAAATGGCTAATGTGATTAAGCAGTTAGGGGTTAAAAAAGGTGATCGGGTAGCCATTTATATGCCGATGATTCCCGAAAGTGCGATCGCCATGTTAGCCTGTGCCAGAATTGGGGCCGTCCATAGCGTCGTATTTGGGGGATTTAGTGCCGAAGCCCTGCGGGATAGACTCAACGCCGCCGAAGCCAAATTAGTTATTACCGCCGATGGAGGTTTCCGTAAAGATAAAACCATCGCCCTCAAACAACAGGTTGACCTCGCCCTCGAAGATAACAAAGCTCCTAGTGTGGATAACGTTTTGGTAGTAGAGCGCACCAAGGAAAAAGTCCATATGGAAGCAGGAAGAGACCATTGGTGGCACGACTTACAAGCAGGGGTTAGCTCCCATTGCCCCGCCGAACCCATGGACAGTGAAGATATGTTATTTGTCCTCTACACTAGCGGTAGTACGGGCAAACCCAAGGGAGTCGTCCACACCACGGGGGGTTATAACCTCTATGCTCACATTACTAGTAAATGGATTTTTGACCTCAAGGATAATGATGTTTATTGGTGTACCGCTGATGTGGGTTGGATTACAGGTCATAGTTACATAGTTTATGGCCCCCTTTCCAATGGGGCGACTACGGTAATGTATGAGGGAGTACCACGCCCTTCTAATCTTGGTTGTTTTTGGGATGTGGTGGAAAAATATGGGGTGAATATTTTCTATACTGCCCCCACGGCTATCCGTGCTTTTATCAAAATGGGGGAACACCACCCCAACGCCCGGGACTTATCCTCCCTCCGTCTTCTCGGTACTGTGGGCGAACCCATTAACCCTGAAGCATGGATGTGGTACCACAAGGTAATCGGTAAGGAAAAATGTCCTATCGTCGATACTTGGTGGCAAACGGAAACAGGGGGCGTGATGATTACGGCGTTACCCGGGGCAACTCCCACTAAACCTGGTTCAGCTACCCATCCTTTCCCCGGCATTATGGCGGATATTGTGGATTTAGATGGTAATCCTGTGGCTGACAATGAGGGGGGTTATTTGGTGGTGAAACATCCTTGGCCCGGTATGATGAGGACGGTATATGGTGATCCTGATCGCTTCCGCAATACCTACTGGGAGCATATTGCCCCTAAAGATGGTAATTACCTCTATTTTGCTGGGGATGGAGCGAGAAGGGATGAAGATGGCTATTTTTGGGTAATGGGTCGTGTGGATGATGTGATCAATGTTTCTGGTCACCGTCTCGGCACTATGGAAGTAGAGTCTGCCCTTGTCTCCCATGCTGCGGTGGCTGAGGCTGCGGTGGTTGGGAAGCCCGATGAGGTGAAGGGTGAGGATATATGCGCTTTTGTCACCCTGGAGGGAGGTTTTGAGCCTAGCGATGATTTGGCAAATCAGCTTAAAGCCCATGTAGTACAGGAAATAGGTGCGATCGCCCGTCCTGCGGAAATCAGATTTACTGATGGGATGCCCAAAACCAGATCTGGTAAAATTATGCGTCGTTTGCTACGTAGTCTAGCCTCTGGACAAGAAATCGCTGGGGATACTTCCACTTTAGAAGATCGTAGCGTTTTAGATAAACTCCGAGAAGGCGCATAGAAAAGGTATTAGGTTTTAAGTGTTAGGTTTTAGGAATATTAAGTGTATTAATAAAACGAACAATGGGCTTAAGCCCATTGCCAATAAAAAATAAATAAGAGTACGATTTCTAAATCGGATTTACTATCAAATATAAAAGCTCAACACACAGTAAAGTAAACTTTATTAAATATACATTGGAAAAATTTAAATTCATCGATTTATTTGCAGGAATAGGAGGATTTCATTTAGCCTTTCACTCTCTGGGGGGGCAATGCGTTTTTGCCTCAGAAATTGATACCCATGCCAGAAAAACCTATCAATATAACTTCTACTCCATGAATCCAGAATTATTTGATCAAGGGATGTTTAATGACGATATTCGCAAAATATCTCCCCATGAAATTCCTGATTTTGATGTACTATGCGCTGGATTTCCCTGCCAACCATTTAGCCAAGCAGGACATAAAAGAGGTTTCAATGATAATCATAAATCTGAGCGAGGAAATCTTTTTTTCAATATAGTTGATATTTTAGAAATTAAAAGACCAAAAGCATTTTTTTTAGAAAATGTTAGGGGTTTAATTAGTCATGATAAAGGTAAAACATTTCAAATTATCCGTAGTATCTTAGAAGAAGAATTAAGCTATAGTTTTTATTACCAAATTGTCAAAGCCTCTGATTATGGATTACCACAATTAAGACCTCGAACTTTCATTATCGGTTTCAGAGATGAAGGATTTTTGAAAGGATTTAATTTTCCCCCTCCTAAACCTTTGAAGTTTGATATGTCAGATGTTTGGGGCGGTAAGTGTTCACGGGAAATTGGCTTTACCCTTAGGGTTGGAGGAAGAGGTTCTAATATTAATGATAGAAGAAATTGGGACTCTTATTTGGTTGATGGTGAAATAAAACAATTAATGCCTGAACAGGGAAAAAAAATGCAAGGATTTCCTGATAGTTTTGAGTTTCCTGTGTCAAAAAAAGAGGCTATGAAACAACTAGGAAATAGTGTAGCAGTTGACGCTGTTAGGGAATGTGGTAAAAGTTTATTAGACCACTTAAAGGTTATTGAATTACAAAATTTGGATATGAAGAAAACAAAAAATAAGGGAGAATGGACTGAAATATATTCTTTTTTAAAAATTATTAATGATAAACAAATTACTTTATCAGATAAAGATTTAAATGATACGCAAAACTACTTTTCTGTGTCTAAAGTATCTACCCTAAATCTGGATCAAGATGTAATATTGACTGATACTGATTTAGTTTTTATAGAAAATAAAACAACTAAGGAAAAAAGACAAGTTAATATAAAAGAGCTTATTAATAAAGATATTTTACAAAATTTAAGTCATCAAATTAAGCAAAATAAAGGAACGTTTGAAATTGATGATATGGTAGCGATACAAAATGAATTAGGTATTTCAATTATAAAAGGAGGTAAAAGTAATCAAAAAGCCGATATTGTTTTAGACATCAAAAAACAACATTTTCATAAAATTAATGAAGGATTTGGAATAAAATCTTATTTGGGGAATAAACCGACTCTTTTAAATGCTTCGGGTAATACTAATTTTATTTTTCAAGTTAATAATTTATCCACTGAACATATAGATATGATTAATGATGTGAACAGTCTCAAATCCCGTATGGGTAAGATAATTGATATGGGGGGAAACTTTTCTTTTCATCGAGTGGAAAAGGAAACTATGGCTTACAATCTTAGAATTATTGATTCAATGATGCCTGAGATTTTAGCTCAAATGTTATTAGAGTTTTTTGTAGAAAGAAACAATCGTTTATGGGAAAATTTAACTTCAGTTTATAATCAAAAAAAATTAGTCAATATAACTGATGAATTACCTGTTTTAATTATTAAAGTTAAAAGATTTTTAGTAAGTGTTTTATTAGGCTTTTTTGCTGGAACTAAATGGGATGGAAAATATTCTTCTAATGGTACAATAATTGTTAAAGATGATGGAAAACAACTCGCTTTTCATATCATTGATCTTTCTTCTTTAGAAGATTATTTATTTGAAAATATATGTTTTGATACCCCTTCAACAACTCGCCATCGTTATGGTAAATTGATTTTAGAAAATGATGGTAATTTATATTTTAAACTAAATTTACAGCTTAGGTTTCGTTAGTTTATAAATTAATATTGAAAAGCAGAAATGCTATGATTATCTATATCAAATACCATTAGTTATTATTAAATACTCAATTGTGATGAATCGTAAAACATTTTTTGGTTTAGGGATAGGTGCAATTCTAAAAGCAAGTATTGCCCCCACTTTCTTGATGGCATGGATAAAACCTGAACAAAAATTAGACACTGATGGAGAAGAAAAAATACTCCTTTCTGATGCTCAATGGCAAGAAAAATTAACCCCTGCCCAATATCATATTTTAAGGGAAGAAGGCACGGAAAGACCCTTTTCTAGTGTTTTAAATGATGAAAAACGCAAAGGGACTTTTGTCTGTGCGGGGTGTGAATTACCCTTGTTTAAATCCAGTATGAAATATGATAGTGGTACTGGTTGGCCTAGTTTTTATGATACGATCGCCCTTAACGTAGAAACAAAAACCGACTTTAAACTAATCATACCCCGTACCGAGTATCATTGCCGAAGATGTGGTGGTCATCAAGGTCATGTATTTAATGATGGCCCTGCCCCCACTGGTAAACGTTACTGTAACAACGGTTTAGCCCTTAATTTTGTACCTGAAACCTAATTTTTTGATGAAAAAGCTATTATTAATTATTCTCCTATGCTGGTTTACCCTAGCCCCCATAGCCCACGCCGAAAATATTACCAAAGCCACCTTTGCCGGAGGATGTTTTTGGTGTATGGAAGAGCCTTTTGACGAGTTAGATGGAGTTATTTCCACCACCTCTGGTTATACTGGAGGGCGGGTTGTTAATCCCACTTATAAGCAAGTTAGTGCGGGGAATACTGGTCACGCTGAATCGGTAGAAGTAGAGTATGATGCTGATAAGGTGAGTTACGATCAGCTATTAGATGTATTTTGGCATAATATTGACCCCACGGTTAAAAATAGGCAATTTTGCGACGTAGGAAATCAATATCGCACCGCCGTTTTTTACCATGACGAACAACAAAAAGCCCTCGCTGAGACTTCTAAGGAAAAAGTTGCTCAGGAATTAGATACCGATATTTACACCGAGATTACCTCCGCCACGGAGTTTTATTCTGCGGAAGACTATCATCAAAACTATTACCAAACTAACACCCTACTTTACAAATTTTACCGTAGTCGGTGTGGGCGCGATCGCCGCCTAGCGGAAGTTTGGGGAGATTAAGTCTTGACGACAACAGGGATGGTTTAACCATCCCTCAACCCTTAATTTATATTACAAATTTCTAAGAAAGCATCTAGTTAAAGTACCGTTTCAATGTAGGATGAGGGAATACCGAACCTGAATATTAAGAAATGTAAAGTATAATTAAGGGAGGAAGTCAATCATTGTTTAACAATATGAATATTTGTTTTGAGGCGACGGAAAAAGTCAGATTAAAAGTAGAACAAAAATCTACACCCATTCAGCACTATCTAAGACAACCGCAACGACTTGTTAAAGCCATTGCTGATGAAAAACTTATGACTCCGTTACCCGATGATTGCTATAAATTAAGAATGCACCCCCTAAACTTTTTAGACATTTATCATTTTCAGCCTATTGTGGTTTTGAAAGTATGGGCTGGGGCTTCTGGGTGCGTTTATCTCAATTCGGAATCCTGTGAAATAAAAGGTATTGAGTATATCAACCGTCGTTTTTCTTTATATCTAAAAGGAAAGTTAACCCCTGAAGAAGTAGAAGGAAAAGTGTATTTGACGGGGAAGGTGGATTTACAAGTAAAAGTAGATTTACCCCCTGTGTTGTGGTTAACCCCTCAACCTTTACTACAAAGTACCGGCAATGGGTTATTAAAAGGTGTCTTGATGCGCATTAAGCAAAGATTAATGTCTCAATTGGTGCAAGATTATTATAACTTTGTGGCAGAAAACTCTGGAAAAACAGAAAAAGATGGCTATGGCTTAACTGACGTTTTACCTCAAATGTAGTGTAATTTTGGACATTGCTTAATTGCGGGATGAAATATACCTGAATTATTTAAATAACTTAGTGTTCAAAATATATTATTACCATTGCCCATCTCCATGAGAAATCATACCTAACATCAGCAACTCCTAATTTTGATTAGACATTGTAGGATATGGGGAATTAATCAACTTCGTCTAAATGTTCTGCCACAGCACGATATAATTCAAAAACGTGATGGTCTAAAAGACGATAATAAACTCTTCTACCTCTTTTTTGATAAGCCACTAGACGGATTGATTTTAATGTTCTCAGTTGATGAGAAACCGCTGACTCACTCATTTGTAACATATTTGCCAAGTCACAAACACATAATTCCTCTTGAGCTAATACAGACAAAATTCTCAGACGATTAGCGTCTCCTAATAGTCCAAAAAAGTCCGCCATTCTTTGGGATTTTTCATGACTTAAAATTTTTCCTTCAAAAACTTCCCATAGCTGATTATCCACTTCATGGGATGAGCAAGGGATTAATTCATTTTTGGAGTGAGTAACACTAGGAGAAGAATTTTTCATGGTGAATTGTAAAACGCTTTTTGTTGCTATGGCTACTTACTATCTTAACCCACTTCTTGACCTCACACTGCCCCTGAAAATGTAAGGATTTTAACCTCTACTGAAAAGTTTTAAATTGATTTCTACCTTCTTTCTTGGCTAAATATAGAGCCTGATCTGCTCTTTCTATTAGTTCTTCTGGGGTATTATCATAGTGGGGAATGGTGGTGGCAATACCGATGCTAAGGGTAATATATGTTGAGATTTCCGAAAGTTCGTGGGGAATTTCTAAAAGTGCGATCGCACTCTGGATTTTTTGAGCAACGATAACACCTTGTTCCATATTAGCATAGGGTAAGATAACCACAAACTCTTCACCTCCGTATCGAGCAACCGTATCAGAAGCATCTCGCACCACAGAATTTAAACATTGAGCAATCCTTGTTAAACATTCATCACCTTGGGGATGCCCGTAAAAATCATTATATAGTTTAAAAAAATCCACATCTATTAACAACAAAGATAAGGGTTTATTCTGCTTCATTAAAGAATCCCATTGTTGTTCTAAAATATGATCAAAATAACCTCGATTACCTACTTGGGTAAGACTATCAATATAGGCTATTTTTTCAAGAAATTGATTCGTTTGTTGTAAACTAACCTGTATAGCTTCTAACTCCCTCGTGCGCTCTAAAACTCTATCCTCTAAAACATCTAGGGTTTCATATAATTTATTTTGGCTGATTTTTTTCTCTGCTAATACGGCATATAGAATTAAGGTAACTATAGAAATTATCGCTGTGAATGATTGCAATAAAATCAAAGATAAATTAACCGAATCTTCCACAAAAGTTCCATATCCAAAGCTAGTACAAACAATAGCAATTAACGCAATAATACTCACTAATAAACTAACTTGAAAACGTTTTAGCCTAAAAACAGCCCAGATTATGGGAGGAAAAAGTAAATATTGCACAGGATAAGCTAACCAAAAAGCCAGAATACAGATAAATAAAACCGTTAAAGCAATGGTAGAAGTTTCCCAAAAACCAGCCCCCCCGGAAACTAAGTTTTTCTTTTTCCATTGCATAATAGTGGGGGAAAAAATGACATGGGCTAAGGCACTACCCAACCACCAAGTGATTAAAGTATGAAAATATTCTTGTCTGCCAATAACATTAATAATCAGTAGGGCTGAAACTCCCATCAGGGCAGAAATAATCGGAGAAAATATAATTGCCCCAATGAAAATACAAACTGATTGAATACTAATAAAAACATCTTTACTTCTAACAAACTTTTGGATGATACATCGGGCAACCATGGGTTGAAAACAGTTTGCTAAAGCACAGCTGATTTGAATAAAAGCAAAACTTAAAAAGGATAGATTGGGGCTAATTCTCTCTAGGGAGGGGGTAAGCCCGATAATAGAAGCGATGGCTATACCCGGAAAAACTTGAATACCGTATGTCAATACCAAAGGCAAAGTCATGGCAGAAGGAAACCAAACGGAGGCAACCTCGGAATGAAGGGTACTAAATTTGTGACTAGCATTGATTCCCACAATATAAAGTAGGATGGTCATCAAGTTGATACCAATTAAAAAAAAGTTAGATTTTTCCCCTTCTCTGAGCAGTTTTAAAAGCACTACTTATAAATACTATTTTATATTTTAGTTTACCATCATTTTATAAATACTATCAAAGCAAAAAAATATCTTTAGCTACAAAAGCTATGATACTGGATTCCTAGATAAAAATATGCTAATCAAACGAATAATAGGCTTAAGCCCATTGCCCATAAACCATAAATAAAAGTAATGTTTATACATCGGATTTAGTATGAAATACCATTCGTCATTTATGATCATAAATTATTAACCTCACACTACAAGAAAATACATTTAGTGATACATTTTTATAGGTTAGAAAACGGTTATCAATACTGACTTATTATCTTTTGCGGATATTTTTAGGGAGTGAATAGAGTTAAACTTCTTTTGTTATGTAATGGGTGGAAAGATGATAGTTAATAAAAGTATAACAAAGTTCAACTTAGGATTAATGGAAAAGAGTTATTTATATCATTTTAAGCAGATACTTAATTAGGGTTACATTTGTCCTATAGCTATTCGACAAAACCAGAAAATAGCAAGGAAAAACAGGGCTACAACGTCATTGGTTTTTATTCTTGATTCGTGCCATTGTACTTTGTGAGTTTTTGGGGTAGTAAATCCTCTGGACTCCATGGCGATCGCAATTTGTTCGGCTCTTAGTAATATGTTTTCAAGTAATTTTTCCATCACAATTACCCATATCTGAATGCTTTTTTTTATACCTAATTTACGCCATTTTATTGCTCTAGTTCTAATGGATCTAATTAAATTTTGGATTTCTTCTAATACTAAAGGGATAAAACGTAGGGCGAGGGTGAGGGTTAAAATCATCTCCGTTACGGGAAACTTAAACCTATTTAATGGGGATAATAAATCTTCTAATCCTGCGGTAATTTCTTCGGGAGCGGTGGTTAATAAAAAGAGATTACTACTATAAATTAAGGTGAAAAATAACGTACTTACTCTAATAGCTAAATCAAGGGATCTTCGGGTAATATTAAAGTTACCAAAGCTATATAATATATATTGATAATCCGTAGGTTGGGTGATGGTAATTTCACTTTCTGGCAGACGTGGTTGATATGTTATACTTAACCCATCGGGGGCGATCGCCGTTAAACAAAAACTAAGTATTCCTATTAATAATAACCATGTAATTTGTTTCTTTTGTACTCTCCAAGGAATAAATGATAACCAAGTAATTAATAAGAGAAAAACTACCAAAAAAATTCGCCATGGTTCATTGGCCAATAGGGGAGATAAAATCAGACTCATTAACCATCCTAATTTTACCCTCGAATCTAATCGATGAAGCCAAGAAAAGGGTTTTTCTACATATAACCCGATAGGGAGCGATCGCAATAAATCCATAAATGTACAAAATAGTTAATAATTATAACATTGAGATCCAAGTATTTCCATTAGTAAAATAAAAAGAGTGAAATAGTTGCGACTTTCAAAATGAAAAGTATAGAATTTAACAGAAAGTTATTACTTTTTAGTAGCAACTTAAACATCAGCAATTATATTATTATGAATAGCCAAACTTTTCCTAATGTATCCTCCTATGGATATACCTTCGAGTTTATAAGGGATGAGATTCGAGCCTTAGTTGAAAAAGGTGTGCTAAGTCGTCATCAACCTATCTATAGCCTAGCTCAATTTATCCCCCCTAGGGAATGGATGGGAGTGGAAAAAAACCTCGAACAGCAAGATATTTTATTGCGCGATCGCATTTGTGATCTTTTAGGGGCAGAAAAATGGGAAAATGATTAGGTGTTCTAAAATTGACAATTAAACTTTCAGAGGGTTGGAAATATTTCAACCCCTACTTTTATGGATATTAAAGAATTAAGAGCAGATTTTAAAGGCTTAGAAGATAAACAATATTTTAATTTTGGCGGTCAAGGAATCCTTGCTCAATCTACCTTAGAGAGTATTATTGATACCTATAGATACGTAGAAAAAATAGGTCCTTTTGGTTTAAAAATTAATAGTTGGATTAACGAAAATATAAAAAATGTTAAAGGTGCGATCGCCCTTGAAACTAACAGTAAAATAGAAACTATCACCCTCACAGAAAATGTCACCGATAGTTGTAATATCGCCCTATGGGGCATCGAGTGGAAGCCAGAGGATGAAATATTACTCAGTGATGCCGAACACCCCGGGGTAATTGCTAGTATCAATGAAATAAAAAGAAGATTTGGTGTCAAAGTTACCACCTTTCCCCTCGTTGATACCCTCAACCAAGGAAACCCCGTGGAAGTAATCAAAAATCACCTCACCCCCCAAACTCGCCTCCTCGTCATCAGTCACGTATTATGGAATACTGGGCAAGTGCTACCCCTCAAAGAAATTAGCCAAGTATGTCATCAATACCCCAGTGATAAACCCATGCAAATTCTCGTTGATGGCGCTCAATCCGCTGGGCTAATTCCCCTCAACCTACCTGAAACAGAAGTTGACTTTTATGGTTGTACAGGGCATAAATGGTTATGTGGCCCTACGGGGGTAGGTTTTTTATACGTTAAAGAGAATTTGGCAACCCCCCTTCATCCTACCTTCATCGGTTGGCGTGGACTAGATTTTAGTAAATCTGACTTACCCTTTGCCCAAGATGGTAGTAGATACGAAGTAGCCACCTCAGCATATCCATTATATACAGGATTAGCCAGGGCGATCGCCCTTCACCGCTCATGGGGCAACCCAGAAAAACGTTATCAACGTATTTGCCAACTAAGTGCCTATCTCTGGGAAGAATTAAACAAAATAGAAGGTATTAAATGCCTAAAAGATACCCCTCCCCAATCTGGATTAGTTTCTTTTTATACCAAAAATCCTAGTCCATTAGTCTCTAGCCTAGAATCAAAAGGATATTATCTACGCACCCTTGCCTACCCATCCTGTGTAAGGGCTTGTGTCCATTACTTCACCCTCGAATCAGAAATTGAAAGTTTGGTTAAACAAATTCGCTCAATACTTTAAAACTAGGGGGGCATTACCCACCCCCATGATTGTCAACAGTCCATGGTTAATTGTCAATTTTAGCAATCTCATCATCCCGAAAATGAGCCTTAAACTTCTTGCTAAACTTAACCAAATAAGGGAAATTAGCACTTACAGGTCTTCCCTGCCATTCTGTTACAATTTCTATTAACTCTCCTTCCATGCCCTTAATATCGAAAGCAGCCTTTTTATGCTCAGGGTGATGATATACAATTACCGATTCAGTTACCTTAATGCGATCGCCTACGTTCATAATTTAGATATAATGATTTGAATAAATTAACTCTTTTACCGTGTTTTAACTAACAAGCCTCGGATAAGCGCAAAAAAAACCTCATTTACAGGATCACAATTTAAGAAAATCTTATCCATCAAGAGGCAACCATATTATTTTTGCACACTCCGTGAGATCTGCAAACCATCTTTATGGGTTTTTGATAAAAATTAACCATTACTTCTTCCAATCAACATTTTATCCATTTCCTAAGAAACTTAATCGTTTTCTCTCAAAATTAAACCTTTTATTTAATAGTAAAAATAACTTAATATTTTTTTAACAATTATTAATATGTCGCAAAAATAAAAAAAATAATCAAATTGGTAATTATCTTTACAGCTAGTTGGGATCAAGGAATGTTAACTTAGAAAGTGTAAAGACAAATATAAATAACAAATATCATAATTATTATGGCTCAGATATTAGATGCAATTCCCAACGATGATAGTGATAAAATGATGTGTTGCTATGTTAACGCAACCAGTCAAATTCAAGTAGCCAGAATTACAAATATAGCAAATTGGTATTTTGAAAGAGTAGTATTTCCCGGGCAAAGACTTATATTTGAAGCCCTGCCAGAAGCCTTATTAGAAATTCATTCAGGAATGATGGCAAGTTCAATTTTATCTGATACCATACCCTGTGGCACCTTATCTATTCAACAAGAAACAGAGGGGAATGAAAACCAAGCAAATGATTCCCAAGAAGAAAATCTCGAATTACTTTCTGCTTAATATCTACACAGAAAAAGGCTGGGAAACCAGCCTTAATAATTAATAATTAGTTTTTAGAGAATGGGCAATATTAGGAAAAAGAAAAGTTACTAATAGTAATCCATATAACAATATATTTTTATCCCCTGTTTATTTCACCGTAGCCCCAAACTGATTGATTAACAAATCCTTCAAAATAGGTTTAAGATCATCACAAGGAATACTTTTTTGTGCTAACTCCCCTAACTTAGCATCCTTGCCAACCTTACCCCCAAGGAAAAGATTAACCCCCTCTACTACCGAGCCATCTTTTTTCGCCTTAGTACCCATTAAGCCAATATCTCCCGCTTGGGCTTGTCCGCAAGAGTTGGGGCAACCTGTCCAGTGAATACGCACCCTTTCAGGAATATTTAACTCCTCATCCAACTCCTGAGCTAATTTTAAACCCCTTGCTTTAGTTTCCACCAAGGCAAAATTACAATATCTTGCCCCAGTACAGGATATGAGCGATCGCACTAAAGTGGTAGGATTAACAGGATAACGTTGTAAGATAGGCTCACTCAAAAATGCGTCCACCTTATCATCCGCCACATGGGGAATAATAAAATTTTGCTCTACCGTCGCTCGAATTTCTCCATTGCCATACACATCCGCTAAACGGGCAATCTCAAACATCCCCTCCGCATCTAAACGCCCCACGGGGATATGAATACCAATGTAATTATAACCCTCCTGCTTCTGAGGATGTACCCCCAAATGATCCCGTTTTTCCATGGTAATCTCATCGGTAGGGGCAGCAAACTCAAGGGATTTACCCAACTCTTTTTCCACCTCGATGCGGAAACGATTCATCGTCCATCTATCCACCAACCACATTAAACGAGACTTACCACGATTTTCCCTCAACCTTTCCTCCAAGCCATTCACCGTATATACCGTCAAAATAGCCCGACAAAGTTCCACAATTTCATCATCATCAGCCCTTACCCATACATCCATGGGAATCGCCTCAGCGCACCTTTGGGCAGATAAATAACCCCCAATCAACACATTAAAACCCAACTCCCCATCCTTATAAGCAGGGATAAAAGCCACATCATTGATTTCTGCATGGATAGAATTATCTCTACCCCCCTCCACCGCAATATTAAACTTACGGGGTAGATTACTCAACTCATAATTACCCTCCCCATTGTTGGTAATCATCGCCTGTAACTTATAATTTACCTCCCTAGTATCATACAACTCATGGGGGTCAATTCCCGCCACAGGAGAGCCTGTGAGGTTACGCACATTATCCATCCCCGATTGAATGGAAGTTAAGCCCACCGCTTCTAGTTGACTAAAAATAGTGGGTATATCCTCTAATAATACTCCCCTGAGTTGAATATTTTGACGGGTGGTAATGTCTGCACTACCATCATCGCCGTATCGTTGGATAATTTGGGCAAGGGTAGTTAACTGTTGAGAGTTGGAGATTCCATTGGGCATTCTCAAACGCAACATAAATTTGCCGGGGGTTACAGGGCGGAAAAAGATTCCTAACCACTTTAAACGGACAATTAAATCATCCTCGTTGAGGGCTTCCCAGCCAATATTTGCAAAATGTTCTATTTCCTGTTTGACATCTAGGCCATGTTTTGCGGCTTTTACTTTTTCTATTTTATTTAGTTTAATTTTTTTTTCCTCTGTCACCGTCATGGTTACCCCATTTATATATTTTTTTATTTAGTCGTGACCATAGAGTATCAATCACATCATTTTTATTTTGTCAGTTTTACTACTAAAGTTAAAAGCATAATGTAATAAACAAAATATTTATATGTAATTTTTGCATACACGATTTACCATGGAGGGTGTTGCTTATTTTTTGGATGCAACATCATTAAACTACAGCAAATATTACCCATTGCCCATTCTCGATGATCACTTCTTCCTTTATACATTTATTACAAAAAAGTTAATGTTGATAACCTTTCTAGGGTTTAGGGTTAAGCTAATAAGTGTAGTAAAAATATTTTTTATTACTTTGAAAAATCAGTTTTTTATGATCAAGGAATCGGAGTAAATGTTGCTATTTGACATCAATAATCTTACTTATTGGATATTTCTAGGTATCGGTGTATTTTTGTTTTTGCTGGTAATTATTTCCGGGGGTGGTGAAGACCAAGATATTGATACTGATGCGGATTTTGATGTGGATGCTGACGGTTATTTTGATACGGATGTGGATGCTGATGTGGATGCTGATGCGGATAATAGTCTCGATGCAGATATGGAGGCAGATGAGAGTTTTGAGGGCAATTTTCTCTTATTTTTGTCCTGGTTTGGGGTTGGCAAAAGCCCTTTATTAATTCTCCTTGCCATCGATTTTTGTAGTTGGGGGGTGATTGGTTGGTTTCTGAATGTCACTATGGGCGGTTTGATTGGGGAAATTCCCCAAGGGGCGATCGCACTTTTGATCTTTTTGGTATCCCTTGGTTTTAGCCTTTGGATTGGGCGGATATTATCGAACCCCATCGGTAAAATTTTTGCTAATTTTGGGGAAGAAATAGATGGAGAGCGTTTAATTGGTTGTACGGGCAATGTAACCTCTATTAAATTACCCTATCTCGTGGATGGCAAAGTAGCCCAAGCCGATGTATTAGACAATGCCAGAAACCTTGTCACCGTGGAAGTAGCCCTACCAGACTGGGCAAAAGTTATTCCCCATCGAGGACAGGAAGTTTTAATTATTGACCGTCAACAACATTGCTATATTGCGATCGCCAAAGATACCTCCGACGAAGATAAATGGCTTAATTCAATTAATAATTAGGAGGTGAGGTAACAGGCAAAAGGCAATAGATAAAACATCAACAACAACCAAAAAATTTATCCTAACTAACAAAATTTTATTTAATAACAAAAGAGGAAAAAAAGATGAACAACTTCTGGCTTACTTTTATCCAACAATTACCTACCATTAATGTAGATCAATTAGGATTAGAAAATAATACTCAATCCTTACCTATTCAACATAGAAATTTAAACGAAACCACCGCCACAATTCCCATTAATACTAACCCTGTTATGGGACAATTAAACATCGGAAATATGACCTTTTTTGGTGGCTTAATTGCAGCCTTAGTCGTCCTTGGTTTGATTGCCATTTGGGGTTACACCAGGGTTTATACCATCACCCCTAACAACGAAGCCTTTGTACGCACGGGGGGCATTTTCACCAAAGATAAAAAAGTTATTCTCAATGGTGGTTGTATGGTTATCCCCGGTTTCCATGAATTAACCAGAGTGCCATTACGGGAGATTTCCATTGATGTGGTAAGACAGGGCAATTTGGCGGTGCGCACCAAGGACTATTTACGGGCGAATATGCGGGTTACTTTCTATGTTTGCATTAGTGCCGATAAAGATTCCGTGTTGACGGCGGCTCAACGATTATCAAAACAGGGTAAAATCTCGGAAGTAGATATAAAAGATGCCCTCGAAAAACGGGCAGATGATGCCATTCGGGCGGCGGCGAAAAAGAAAACCATTGCGGACATTGACTCGGATAAATTAGGTTTTGCGGAGGAGGTTTTAAACCTAATTCAGCAGGATTTACGCAAGGTGGGTTTAACCCTTAACAACATTGCCATCTCGGAAATTGAGGAAAGTGATACCTATGATGAAAATAATTATTTTGATGCCCAAGGGGTAAGGTTGCGCACGGAAACCATCCAAAAATCCATTAAGCAAAAATTGGATGTGGAATTGGAGATGACGAGGGAAAAAAGGGAAATTGAATTGAGTACCCAAGTCGCCATTGAGCAACAGGAATTAGCGGCCGAGAAGCAGTCTTTGTTGATTGGTAAGGATAAGGAAGAGGCTAAGTTAACCAAGATGAAAGACATTGAATTTCTTAAAGCCCAACGGGAAAGGGAGGTTCAAGAATCAAAAGATCAAGAACAGGCTAAAATTGAACGTAATAAAATTCTACAACAACAGGCCATTGAAGAGGAACGAATTAAACAACAATTGGCGGTACAACAAAGTCAAATTGAAGCTAATATTAGCCTAGAGGAGCAAAATAAAAAGTTCCGTGTCGCTCAAACTTTACAGGAGCAAGAGGCGGAAGTGGCTCAGATTGACCGTCAGCGCACCGTAGAAGCCACTCGTTTACGCGCTCAGATAGCCATAGCTGAAGCTGATCAAGAGTCCCAAATTGCCCAACAGGAAGCCTCCATTGCGATCGCCAATAAAGAGAAAGAAAGGTTTGTCGCCGAAGCCCAACGGGCAGAAGCAGAGGAAGGGGTTAAAACTGCCCGAGAGGTAGAAAATGCGGAAAGACAAAAACAACTATCCCTAATTGTGGCGGAAAGGGAAGCGGCAGAAAAACGTATTACTGATCAAAACGTGGTGGAAATTGATGTTTTCCGTCGTCGTCGTCAAGCCGAAATTGCCCGTCAGGCAGCAGAATTAGAAGCCGAATCTATCCGTACCCTAGCGGATGCTCAGAAGTATAAATTGATAGCTGAAGCTGAAGGTAAAAAAGCTCTCATTAATGCCGATAATAGCCTCAGTGACGCAAATCGGACAGCGGAGATCATAAAATTCATTTTCCCCGAAATAGCCCCCCAATTGCCTGAATTACTAAGGGCGATCGCCCCTCAACCCGGTATTTTAGGAGATGCCAGAATTTACTCATTTCCTGGGGCAAACGGCAACAACAACGGGCAAAGCAACGGTAACGACATCAATAAATTGTTATTTTCTACCAGCGGTTTATCTTTGATAAATACCCTCATGGATGAAGGAAAATTAGGCAGTTTATTAGGACAAATAAAAGGTTTATTAAATACGAATAACGGTACTCAGAATGATTATACTCAAACTGATTTTAACCCCGAAAATAAACCCACAGAAGCCCTGCAAGACTCTTCAGAATTACCTCAAAATAATGATATTCAGCAATCCTCTATGACAGAAGAAGATGAGGACATCGATTTTTCCCCTTGGGTAGAAGATGAAGATACTGCCATCTAAGAATAAATAAAGGTGGGCAATGCCCACCCCAGAATCTTATTTGCGACAAACAAAATTAATCAAAGAAGTATCCAACGGTTTAGATGGACTACTCCACCCCGGATTAAGACTGACAAAAGATACACGGGTAGCCGATTGAAAATCACCTTGTCTAATGGCACGATAGCGATTAGTGCGACAGTTAGCCTGAAGTCTGGTATAACTTGCATCAGCATTCACCACATCATAGGTGATAATGTTCGCATTTCTAGTCAAACCGTTGAGATTAACATAAACCTCCAATCCAGCGGAATTAGGTACTAATTGCCATGATGGATTTCTGATTTCCGCTACCTCTGCTTTTGCAGGGAGATTGATAGTTAGAAAAGGAATTATGGATAACAACAGAATTTTAAAGGGCTTCATTTTATACTAAGTATGATTTATAAAATATACTTTTATTTATTATTTTTGGCAGTGGGTTTAAGCCTATCGTTCGTTTTATTAGTATACTGTTCTTTACGAATTCAGTATTACCTACCCATGGTAAGCAGGGCAATTAAATATTATTTACCAAAAAACCTGCATTATCAATTATCAATTCTCCATTATCAATTATTCCCCTACATCATTTGTGTAAAAAAATCAATGGTTTCTTGGAGTGCTTTAACAAAGACATCTATTTCCTCAAAAGTATTGTAAAAATAAAGACTAGCCCTCGCACTACCAGAAATTTCTAAATATCGGTGTAAAGGTTGGGTGCAATGATGCCCAGAACGAATGGCAACCCCTTCATTATCAAGGAGTGTAGCCAAATCACTAGCATGGATACCCTGAACATTAAAAGCAGCTAAACAAGCCCTTCCTTTACCCTCTGGGGTGGGTTGATTGCCGTAAATTTTTAAGTTAGGAATTTTGTTTAACCTCTCAAATAAATAAGCCGTTAATTCCTCCTCATAGGCGTGAATTTTATCCATGCCAATATTCGTTAAATAATCCACCGCCGCACCGAGGGCAATGGCTTCACCGATGGCAGGGGTACCTGCTTCAAATTTGTGGGGTAATTCACCGCAGGTAAAATGGTCAAGATATACCTCCCCAATCATTTCTCCTCCCCCAAGGAAAGGGGGCATTTCTAATAATAATTCTTCCTTACCGTATAAAAATCCTATCCCTGTGGTAGCACACATTTTATGTCCTGAGCCTACTAACCAATCACAATCCATGGCTTGGACATCGATGGGGAGATGGGGAAGACTCTGACAGGCATCAATTAATACTTTTGCCCCCTGCTTATGGGCTAAATCAATGATTTCTTCTACGGGGTTGATGCAACCGAGGGTATTAGAAACATGGACGATGGATACTAATTTGGTTTTTTCGTTGAGGAAGGTTTTATATTGTTGAAGGTTAAATTCTTCGGTGTCGGTAAGTTCGACAAAACGGATTTTTGCCCCTGTTTTTTGGGCGATAATTTGCCAAGGAACTATGTTACTATGGTGTTCCATGACGCTCAAGATAATTTCGTCACCTTCTTTGAGGTTGGTTAAACCCCAGGTATAGGCAACCACATTAATGGCTTCACTGGCGTTACGGGTATAGACGATTTCGTTGCGACTACGGGCGTTAATGAATTTTGCTACTTTATCCCTTGCCCCTTCGTAATCATCGGTTGCCCTTCCGCTAAGACTATGGGCGCCTCTATGGACGTTGGCATTGTTTAACTCATAGTAGTTTCTGAGGGCGTTGATAACGGCGGTGGGTTTTTGAGATGTGGCGGCGTTATCGAAGTAAATTAGGGGATGGCCGTTGATTTCTTGGTCAAGGATGGGAAAATCTTTTTTTATGTTGGGATCGATCGCACTTACTTGAGTTACTGTCATAACAGGGTTATTTTTTATAGGATTAGTAATCACCATGGACGGTCAAGAATAATGCCTATTCTAACATAGGGAGCAGTTAACAGTTGACAATGAACAATGGACAATTAACAATTATGTTGTGCTAAAACCTTTGCATTTATATATTCGTGTTTTGCTGTGAAATTGAGGTGTTATGGCAGATAATTTTTATTTAGGTTTTGATTTTGGTACTTCGGGGGTAAGGGCGATCGCCTCTGATCAAAATTATCAATGTACCGATATTATTAAGATACAATGCCATAATTATGATCATTTTTCCCAATGGAGGGAGACAATCTGGGAGGTTTTTTCCCAATTACCTCTCAATGTAAAACAAAATTTAAGGGCGATCGCCCTTTCGGGTACATCTAGCACGGTTTTATTGTGCGACAAAGAAGGAAAACCCCTCACCAATGCCCTTTGGTATAACGATAGTCGAGGAAAAAACGTACTCCCTCAACTGCGAGAATTTGTCCCCGAAAATCATCTTACCCTCAGTGCTACTTCTAGCCTTGCCAAACTTTATTGGTGGTATCAACAACCTATTTTTAACCAAGCCCATTATTTTCTCCATCAAGCAGATTATCTCGGTTTTTTGTTACATGGAAAACTAGGTATTAGCGATTATCATAATGCCCTCAAATTAGGTTATGACGTGGAAAATTTAACCTATCCTTCATGGCTAAAAAATAAACCTTTTTCCCATCTTTTACCTACCATTAAACACCCAGGGGAAACCGTTGCCCCTATCATGGCAAATATTAGTAAAAAATTTAATATCAATCCCCAATGTGTCATAAAAACAGGCACTACCGATAGTATCGCCGCTTTTTTAGCTAGTGGAGTCAAAACTACGGGGGAGGGGGTAACTTCCTTGGGTTCAACCCTTGTTTTAAAACTTCTTAGTGACAAGAAAATCGATAATAGTCGTTATGGTATCTATAGCCATCGCTTAGGAAATTTGTGGTTAACTGGGGGGGCTTCTAATACGGGCGGTGCGGTTTTAAAACATTTTTTTTCTCCTCAACAGTTACAGGAGTTGACTAATAATATTAATCCTAATAATCTTCTTAATTACCATTATTATCCATTAATAAATAAGGGCGATCGTTTTCCTATTAATAATCCCGAATTAAACCCAAAATTAGAACCAAAACCCGATAATCCTCTACTTTTTTTCCAAGGTATTTTAGAAGGCATCGCCGATATTGAGAAGAAAGGCTATGAATTATTACAACAACTAGGGGCAAACCCCTTCACTAAAGTATATACCGCTGGGGGAGGTGCGGTAAATGAGCCATGGCGACAGATAAGGGAATTAAAGTTAAATGTGCCTGTGCTTAAATCTCCTCACACGGAAGCCTGTTATGGGGTTGCCCTTTTAGCCATGGGGGAAAATAAATAACCCTATCAATCAATCTTAGGGATGGCAACATATTTTTCCAACTGGGTAAGTTTGACTAACATTTGTGCTAAATTAGATGTAAATTCGATGCTAAATGGGGGGTTATGATTAATTTAAGTCGAGATATTCAATCTCTTTCTACTTTTAAACGTAATACTAATAATTTAATCAGTCAAATAAAGGAAACGGGTAGTCCAATGATTTTAACGGTAAATGGTAAGGCCGAAATAATCGTACAGGATGCGATGTCTTACCAACAATTATTAGAAAAAATTGATCGCCTTGAAGCAATGTTAGGGATTCAAAAAGGTTTAATAGACGTAAAACAAGGTAATACTCAATCTTTGGAGAATTTTGTTAGCGAGATGGAAACCAAGCATGACATATCAGGTTAAGTTGACGACTTATGCTAAGGGCGAAATTGAGTCAGTTTATTTGTGGCATAAAAGATATGATGGTGGTTATGCAGATTCTTGGTTTCGTGGCTTGATGAATACTATTGCTACTTTGCAAGAAAAACCTTTGCGCTGTGCTTTAGCAAGAGAAGATAATCATTTTTCGAGAAGATTTTCTACTATGATATGGGCTAATTCAGGGGTAGCTCCTAAAGGGTCTATAATTGCTAAGTTAACATTATTATATTGAGTTTTTATTTCTTCTGCCCTAAGGGCGATCGCCTTTGTAATCTTACCGGGAAATAAAAAGTAAGGAAGCAGAGCGATATTTTTAACTCCTGATTCAAGTAAATCTATGATAACTTGATCGTAAAAAGGATTCATTGACCAAAAAGCCAAGGTTGCTGAAGTTTTTTCCGTTAATAGTTGGGCTTCTTTTTTTCCTTGCTCTAGTCTTGTACCGTGGCTTATTAAGAGTCGAGTATGATTAGGGTATTTTTGATATTTTTGTTCTAATAACTCTATTAACGAGCCTTTAGAGCCTAAATGGGGCAATATTTTTATATCTATACCAATTTTAGAAGTATTTTTAAGGGCGATCGCACCTTCTTCGGGTATATCTTCCATTACATGGGTGCCAGAAAAGAGAAATAGGGGTAAAATTTTGATTTGTTTATAACCCTTCCCATGACAAAAATGAGCAAAATCGGTGATTTTTTCCGCCAAGGATTGTGAAGAAAGTTCCAGATATGCCGTATCAACATGGCTATTTCTTCCTTGGGTTTCTAACTCCTCACGGGTTAGATGGGCAAGTTTATCCAGATAAACCTGATATTGAGAATTTCTACTGCCATGTACTACCAAAAGATAGCCTGTGTCGTTATCCATAGATATATATATATTTCAAAATTTGATTAAAAGACAAAAATGGGGGTATCAAATTAAGCGTTGATTAATTTAAACGTGAAATAATACCTTTAATGAGCAAAAAGTATTTTACTAATGCCCATTCCCCCCATAACCCTAAATAGGGCAATTCAAATCCCCTGCTTTTTCAGAAAAACGAAGATTCTCCGCATAGTCCACAGGGCAATCAATGACAGCGGGAACATTTTGGGCGAGGGCTTCTTTAAGGATGGGAATTAAATCCTCGGTGGCAGTCACTCGATAACCTTTTAAACCCATACTCTCGGCAAATTTAACAAAGTCAGGGTTAGTAAAATCCACAAAACTAGATGAGCCAAATTGATTATTTTGTTTCCAGCCGATTAAGCCGTAAGCATTGTCATTAAAAATAAGGGTAACAAAAGGAGTTTTGACTCTCATGGCGGTTTCTAACTCTTGGCAATTCATCATAAATCCTCCATCCCCCGTTACTGCCACTACTTTTTTATCGGGGTGGACTAATTTGGCCGCCAATGCCCCCGGAATAGCGATACCCATGGCAGCGAAACCGTTGGAAATAATACAGGTGTTAGGGGCTTCTGCGTGGTAATGCCTAGCCATCCACATTTTATGGGCGCCTACATCACTAATAACTATATCCTCCGAACCCATCACTTGTCGCAAATCGTAGATTATTTTCTGGGGTTTAATGGGGAAGCCTTCATCATGGGCGTATTGTTCATAGTTTTCCCGAATATCCTTCTTGAGGGTAGCAGAAAAAGGGATAGGTTTGCCAGTGCGATCGCACCTTTTGGCAATTTCATCAAGGGCATCAGCAATATCCCCCACCACTTCCACTTCAGGGATATAACTACTGTCAACCTCCGCTGAATGGGTAGCAATATGGATAATAGGAGTAGTACCATCAGGATTCCATTTTTTCGGGGAATACTCAATCAAATCATAACCCACCGCAATAATTAAATCCGCCTGTTCAAATCCACAGGTGATAAAATCCCGTTGCTGTAAGCCCACCGTCCACAAAGAAAGGGGATGAAGATAAGGAATCGCCCCCTTACCCATAAAAGTATTCGCCACAGGAATATTTAAACGGGTAGCAAACTCCGTCAACGATTCCGTTGCCCTTGCCCGAATAGCACCATTTCCTGCCAAGATTAAAGGATTTTTTGCCCGGGCGATCGCCAAAGCCGCCCCATTAATGCTACGATTAGAAGCATAGATCTTTTCCCGTTGATCAATTCTCAAAGGCTTTCCATCCGCCACCATCGCCGCAATATTTTCAGGTAAATCGATGTGTACAGCCCCCGGTTTCTCCTTCTGGGCAACCTTAAACGCCTTACGCACCACCTCTGGGGTAATACCCGGGCGCACAATCTGCTTATTCCACTTCGTCACAGGGGCAAACATCGCCACCAAATCCAAATACTGATGAGACTCAATGTGCATCCTATCAGTGCCTACCTGCCCCGTAATCGCCACCAACGGCGCCCCATCAAGGTTAGCATCCGCCACCCCCGTCATTAAATTAGTAGCCCCAGGGCCAAGGGTTGATAAACATACCCCCGCCTTTCCCGTCAAACGTCCATAGACATCCGCCATAAAAGCCGCCCCCTGCTCATGACGAACCGTGATAAACTGGATAGTAGAATTTTTGAGAGCCTCGAGAATGTCCAAATTTTCTTCCCCTGGCAAACCAAAAATGTACTCTACCCCTTCATTTTCTAAACATTTAACTAATAATTTCGCTGTGTTTAGTTGAGACATATGCACTCCTCACATTATTTATGGTTAATTTGTTCCCCGTGCCTCAGAAAAAGCTATCCTAAAGGTATATAAATATATAATTTTTTTATTAATCCTTAATCATCTTATTATCAGAGTGAATTTGAGTAATCCCTCCTTACCTAATCCTAATCAATTTTTGCCCGATTTAGATGGCTTTTCTTATAATCCGATTCCCATTCCTAGCCATCCTAAACAATATCGGGCCATAGGAATCATTCAAGGGAAATACACCCCCCTAGAAGGTAAACTAACCAAAGGAGTGATGGAAACAAGGGATGGAGAAAAATTTGATAGCGTCATTTTATCAAAGGCTATTAGTTCGATAAAAAATCATGTGGATGTTAATAAAGCTCAAAATTGGATTGTTTATCCCCATAAAATTCGCAATAGCGAACAACTTTACTTACAGATAATTGGCATTTCTCCTCCCGATAAGTCAAATCATTTAATATCAGAAAAATCCTTACCGCAAGATTATTTTTCTATTCGAGGAGAGGTATTATATTTTAATAAAAAGACAGAGACAGTTATTGTAAAAATACGTTTTAATAGAAGAATAAGAGGGAAAAAATCAAAATTTTTTAAACTAGAACTAAAAGGAGTTATTGAAAGTAATTCTGTTCATCATTTTTATAGCTTCGATGTCATTTTAGCAGATAATAAATTGATAGTAAAAAAATACATAGATTTAGGTTTAATTGCCGTTAATGTTTAGAATAAAAATTCATGTTAAATCAAAAATGGTTAATTCAGATTGCCCAAACTACATGGAAAACCATGTGGCAATTAATGATGTCCAACCTAGCCCCTAGCGACAATGGCAACTATCAACGCCCTTCAAGCACATATCGCCATGGTATCCATCAAAATAGTATTTATACCCCAGAAAAAAATCGTTATACTCTCTACGCTGGTTTAAGTTGTCCTTGGGCCCATCGTACCCTAATTGTTAGAACATTAAAAGGTTTAGAAGAAGTAATTGACCTAGAAATTGTTGTACCTTCTCCAGCAGATGGAGGATGGATAATTCCCCAAGGCTCAGAAAATTTTTATACCTTAAAGCAATTATATTTTCTGTCTGATAGTAGTTATCAAGGGCGTTGCACCGTACCAGTTTTATGGGATAAAAAAACTAAAACCATTGTTAATAATGAAAGTTCAGAAATCATTGTTTTACTTAATAGCTGTTTCAATGAATATGCTTCTTTTCCTGAATTAAATTTATATCCAGATAGTTTAAAAGAAAATATAGATAGTTGGAATCAAAAAATATATCATCACATCAATAATGGGGTTTATCGTTGTGGATTCGCCCAAACTCAAAAGGCTTATGAAGATGCTTGTTATGGATTGTTTAATTTGCTGGATGATATTGATATAGTCTTAGGAAATAATCGCTACCTATGCGGTGATGAATTAACCCTTGCTGATATTCGTTTCTTTACTACTTTAATCCGTTTTGATTTGGTTTATTTTGGTTTGTTTAAATGTAATATTAAAAGAATTGCTGATTATCCAAATATTTCTCGTTATGTACAGGAAATTTATAAATTAGAAGGAATAAAAGAAACCTGTGATTTTGAGACCATAAAAAAAGACTATTATGGTAATCTTTTCCCCCTTAACCCGGGGGGAATAATCCCGTTAGGTTTACCTAATTATCAAGATTAAGGTATTAATTATCATCAAATAAATTTTTAACAATTAATTGAGTTTTCTTTTCTATCCCATCCCAATTTAATTCTCCTGCATCATTTACTAACATAGAATCAATTTCTACGGGTTGATTTTGTTCTATGGTAAACTCTTTAAAACACACTTGGAAACAGATAAACCAAACATTAGTTTCTTTTACTATATCTCCTTTTTTTTGGGTCAAAATATGACTAGGAAAGGGCTCATTAATTTCTTCATAGGTTATATCCCAGTTATTTATCTCTGCTTGTTTTCTAATGTTATCCACTACTCTGATGTAAACGGGTTGCATTAATAAGTTTGCTTTCTCGTAGTCAAGATTTGTTTTAAATTGTGGTGACTTCATGGTTAGGGATAATTGAAATATTTGCTTTGCGGGTAACGGTGTAAATTATTCTCGCAATTATAATAATTTTTTGGATTTTTTGATAGTTATACTTCCACTGTTGGTATTTTATTTTTGTTTTTTTTACTTCTAAGCCTACGGTCAAAATTGATAGGGGTATTTGTTTTAAAATAAGATTTAACTCTAGTTCTATTCCTTCTAATAATTGATTGATTTCTTTTAGTTTGCTATTGATTTTTATTAGGTTTATTAAAATTATAATAAGGGCGATCGCCATTAAAACATTAATAGAACAAACTATGATAACAAAAATCATTAAATTACTTAAATTTCAGTTTAAAAAACAGAATACTCCCTGCCAAAATTAAAGTTACTAAATTAGTTAATAACACAGGAATATCCATAATAAAAAAACCATAGATAATCCAAAGAATTACCCCTACACAAAAACAAAGAAACATCGTTAAAGAAATATCTTTCGCTGATTTTGAACGCCAAGTTTTGAGGGCTTGGGGAAGAAAAGAAATAGTGGTTAAAGTACCAGCCATCAAACCAACCATTGTAATAATATCCATAAATAAGGTATAGAAGGAGTATTTAGTTAAGTTATCATATCATTGCTTAAAATCTTTAATAATTAAGAAAATCAAATAGTTAAAATTTTCCCTGTAATCAACCCTTGAACATTAAAGAATATTATCAATTATCCACTATCAATTATTAATTATTAGCCCCTCCGCCCCCCGGGGTTTCAATGACAAAAATATCATTAACACCCATTTCCACCTCAGCGGTTGCCCCAAGGGTTTCCACCTCTCCATTTTCTCTTATCACATAATTTTTACCCACTGCACCACTTCCTCCACCATTTAAACCCGATGGAGGTATGAAACGATGACTAGATAAAATAGCCGCCGTCATGGATTCCAAAAAACGAACTTTACGGATTACCCCATCACCGCCCCGAAAATCCCCCTTACCACCACTACCCCGACGGATAGAAAAAGATTCTAAACGTACAGGAAAACGCCACTCCAACACTTCAGGATCTGTTAATCTGGAGTTAGTCATATGGGTTTGGATTGCATCGGTACCATGGTAATTATACCCTGCCCCTGAACCACCGCAGATGGTTTCATAGTATTGATACTTTTCATTACCAAAAGTAAAATTATTCATCGTGCCTTGAGAGTTTGCCATGATGCCCAAAGCGCCATAGAGGCAATTGGTTATTTGTTGGGAGGTTTCCACGTTTCCTGCTACCACGGCATGGGGATATTGTGGGTTCAAAAAACAGTTAGGAGGCATAATTATTTCTAAGGGTTTCAAACATCCTGCATTGAGGGGAATGTCTTTATCAACGAGGGTGCGAAATACGTATAAAACCACGGCCTTACATACGGATATGGGAGCATTAAAATTATTGTCTAGGGGTGCTGATGTGCCTGTAAAATCGATGGTAGCTTGATCTTTATGGTCATTAATAGTTACTTTGATACTAATGGTTGCCCCATTATCTAGGTGACTGGTAAATTGACCATTTTTTAGTAATTTAATGGCATCTTTTACGCACTCTTCGGCATTTTCTTGGGCAAAATCCATATATTGTTTAACGGTTTCTAAGCCGTAATACTCGGCTAGTTTTGTTAACTCTTGTAATCCCTTTTCATTGGCAGCAATTTGTGCTTGTAAGTCGGCTAAGTTTTGCTGATAATTTCGCACAGGATAGGGATGGTTTGTTAGTAATTCTAATAGTTTTTCTTCCCTTAATTTTCCTGCTTCTACTAAACAAAAATTGTCGATTAAAATACCTTCTTCTTCAATACTTTTACTCATGGGAGGCATGGAACCCGGAGTGATGCCCCCGATGTCGCTATGGTGTCCCCTAGAAGCCACAAAAAAGTCTGGTTTTTCTGAGTGAATAAATACGGGAGTAATGGCGGTAATATCTGGTAAATGGGTTCCTCCATTGTAGGGGTTATTAGTAATATAAACATCTCCTTTTTTGAGTTGATTTGCCTTACTTTTTATAAGGGCTTTTACTGTTTCACCCATGGAACCAAGATGCACAGGAATATGGGGAGCATTGGCTACTAATTGCCCTTTTTGATCAAAAATTGCACAGGAAAAATCTAGTCTTTCTTTGATGTTTACTGAGTAGCTTGTTTTTTGTAAAGTTATGCCCATTTCTTCGGCAATGAAGCGGAAAAGATTATTAAAAATTTCTAATAAAATAAGGTCTTTTTTAATGATGTTGTGGGAGTTGGATGGAGAGGTTTGATTTTTTTGTTTTAAGGATGTAAGAATTAGGTTATTATCTTTACTAATCTCCCCTTGCCAATCGGCTTCGATAACGTTTGTGCCTGTGGATTCGATGATTAATGCTGGCCCTATTATGGGTTGATTGGGGGGAATTTCTTGCCGTTGAAAAACAGGGGTATTATGCCATTTATTTTTGCTATAAAGTTGTACATGGGTGATGGGGGTTAGTTGGTTTACTGTTTTTTGTTGTATTTCTGGTAATGAATCTTCATAGGTAGGGTTAATTAGTTCGAGGGAAATTTGTTCTACTATCAAGGGTTTATTTTCGAGGATAAAACCATATAATTTTTTGTGGGCTTGGTTAAATTTTTGGGTAATTTCTGAGTAGTTATGATAGTCTATTTCAAGGGATGAATCTGTGCCTTGATATTTAAGATATATCTTTTGTTTATAGGTGATTTTTTCTTGGTCAATTTTGTTTACTTGGTGGGATAATTCGGTTAGGATTTCTTGTTTTAGTTGCTCAAAGTCTTGGTTTAATTCTGTTATGAGGGAGGGGGTAAAGATTTTTTCTTGGCTTTTTTCTTTGATAATACGAATATCTGCCAAACCAATGCCATAGGCGGATAAAACCCCAGCGAGGGGATGGATAACAATATTCCTGATACCTAAAGATTCGGCGATTAAACAGGCGTGTTGTCCTCCTGCACCCCCAAAACAACATAGGGTATATTCACTAATGTTATAGCCTTTTTGGAGAGAGACTTTTTTAAGGGCGATTGCCATTATTTCTACGGCTATTTTTAAGAAGCCTGAAGCAATTTTTTCGGTAGAAATGGGGTTTTCTAATTGATTTTGAAGGGCAATAAATTTTTTATTTACTACGTCTATATCTAAGGGTGATTTACCATCTTTGCCAAAAATGTGAGGAAAAAAGTCAGGTTGTATCTTACCTAAAAATAAATTACAATCAGTTATGGTTAAATCTCCTCCTTTGCCATAACAAGCAGGTCCTGGGTTTGCCCCCGCCGATTCTGGCCCCACTCGATAGTTTAAACCATCAAAGGTACATATAGAGCCTCCCCCCGCCGCTACGGTATCGATGGCCATCATGGGGGTGCGTAGTCTTACCCCTGCGATTTCGGTGTCTAGGGTGCGCTCGTATTCCCCGTTAAAGTGGGCTACATCGGTGGAAGTGCCGCCCATATCGAAGGTGACAATTTTGTTAATTCCTGCTTTCTGACAGGTTTTCACCGCGCCCACAATGCCCCCCGCAGGGCCAGATAAGATGCTATCTTTACCTTGAAATTGGGATGAGTTGACTAGCCCCCCGTTAGACTGCATAAACATCAGTTTGGGTAATATATCTTTTTGCCCTCGGTTGCCCATTTCTTGTTGCACCTGATCCACATAACGACGTAAAATGGGGGATAAATAGGCATCTACCACGGTGGTGTCTCCCCTACTTACTAATTTCATGAGGGGGCTAACTTCGTGGGAAACGGAAATTTGGCTAAATCCGAGGTTACGGGCGATCGCCCCTATACGTTTTTCATGATCACTGTAGCGATAACCATGGAGTAAAATAATGGCACAGCACCTAATTCCTTGGTCATACACCCGCTGTAAGTCTTCAATGACTTTTTTCTCATTAACAGGGCTTAACTCCTCCCCATGGGGAGAATAACGGGCAGAAACTTCGATTATTTCCTCATATACCATGGAGGGTAAAATGATTTCACGGGCAAAAATATTAGGGCGATGTTGATAACCAATGCGCAAGGCATCTCCAAAACCCTCATTAGTGACTAATACCACCCTTTCCCCCTTTCTCTCTAAGAGGGCATTTGTGGCTACCGTTGTTCCCATTTTCACCACTTCTATATCTTTGAGAGGTAGAGGTTGCCCAGGGGGAATGGCCATTAAAACCCTGATACCTTCCACCGCCGCATCAGTATATTGCTCGGGATTTTCTGACAATAACTTATGGGTAATTACTTGTTTTTCTGGAGTTAGGGCAATTACATCAGTGAAAGTACCGCCCCTATCAATCCAAAATTGCCATTTACTTTCATTTCTTGCCATGGTCTTTCCTATGGTAGATATGGCTTAATATTATGACAAAAAAATTAACCATCGTGCCGTTTTACTTCAGTTTATGACCTGGATTACCAGGGGGATGCCGATGTTTCTGTATTCGTTTCCGAGTACATGCTCGGTTTACTGCAACGAGAACTCAATCAATATCCAAATTTTTCAAGTTATAGATCAAAAAACTTGATAAGCAGTCACCAACACGATAGCTAATTCTTTTACTATGATAGTCAATTATCTTTGGAATCTCAACCCCCATCCACAAAGCTAAAAAAATACTTTACCCATGAAAAAATGAACATCAGGGTTTCTGTGTAGGGTAAATATTCAGATTAACTCCAATTTGTCTAATATCTACCGCATAGCCTGCCACCACCAAAAAAACCTCATCGGCAAGTTGTCCAATTTGACGGGTTAAACTACCGAGACGATTACGGAATAAACGCCCCATGTCATAGGCAGGAATTACCCCCCATCCCGTTTCTTCTGCCACCAAAATAATTTTACTATTACTACGATGTAAACTATCTAATAATTGCTCTATTTGTTTTTGCCAAAAAGTATCATCTTTTTCGATAAAATTTGCAACCCATGTACCAAGAGAATCGATTAATATCAATTGATTACCATGGAATTCATTAATAGTATTTGGTAAGTCAAATGGTACTTCTAAAGATTGCCATGATTGAGGTCTCCTTTGCTGATGAATTTTAATTTTTTCCATCCATTCAGCATCGGATGCTATTTTTTGAGCAGTGGCAATATAAATAACTTGTTGGGATTGATTTTTGGCAAGGGATTCTGCCCATTCGCTTTTTCCACTACTAGCAGCACCTGTTACTAAAGTAATTTCAGCCATAGGGATGGGTTAATTTTAATGTGTTAATGATGGGTAAATATTAACAGATAATATTTGCTTCTTTTTTGTTTAAACTTTCTTCTAACAGTGAGTTAATTAAGCTATTTACACTCACACTATTTTTTTGTGCTATATTTTCCAAGCGTTGGTATAAATTTTCTGATATTTGTGAAGCAATATTATTTTTACTTGTATTTGCACTGAAAGGCTCAGGAATGGAAAAACCCTGATAATTTAAAGCGTCAATGGTTTCTTGTAAAGCATCAAAACCATTCTGCATCGCTTCTTCAGGAGTTTCTCCATCAGAAATACACTCATTAAAATCAGGAAAAGAAATTAAATAACCACCACCTTCTTCTTCGTTTAAAGGTCTAATTTCAAAGGGGTATGAAAACAAATTATTCATCATACTAATTCTCTAAAAAATTGATAAACTTTTTAATATATATGGGTTTAATCGGGCGATGAGCTGGAATTGGTAATGTTTTGCCATTATTTCTAATGAAAACGACATGGGAGGTTCCTTTTTGTCTCCATTCTATACTATAAGTCTGTGCGACAGTTTTTAGACTTTCAATACGCCAATCATGGGGATTAAGTTTCATTTTTGCAAGAATTTTATCTGCTTTACTCATTATCTGTCTTTGTTAAAATATGTAAAGAGAAGATTTTTTATTTATTAACATGGTTGCACATTATCCGTTGCCTAAAATGAAGGATTTGCCCTCGGATGCGGGGGTTTATTTTATGCGCGATCGCACTGGGGAGATATTATATATAGGTAAGGCGAAAAATTTACGCAAAAGGGTATCATCCTATTTTGCCCCTTCCCAACGCCATAGTAACCGTATTGCTTTGATGGTATCCCAGATACGGGATATAGATTTTATTGTCACCGATACCGAAGCCGAGGCATTGGCACTGGAGGCGAATTTAATTAAGCAACACCAACCCCATTTTAATGTGTTACTCAAGGATGATAAGAAGTATCCTTATGTGTGCATTACATGGTCAGAAAAATATCCTCGTATTTTTATCACCCGTAAAAGAAGGGTAAAAAATAAGGGCGATCGCTACTATGGGCCCTATACTGATACAAGGGGATTACGCCACACCCTCGATTTAATTAAAGGTAACTTTCCCCTGCGACAACGCCCCAAGCCATTACATAAAGATAGACCCTGTTTAAACTATGATTTGGGAAAATGCCCGGGAGTATGTCAAAATCTTATTTCTCCCCAAGACTATCACCAAATTATCGAAAAAATTGCCCTTATTTTTCAAGGTAGAACAAACGAACTAATTAGTCAATTAAAACAACAGATGGAAAGGGCAGCAGAAAATCTTGATTTTGAAAAAGCAGCTAAATATCGAGATCAAATCAACAGTTTGGAGCAATTATTTGCCACTCAAAAGGTAGCCCTGCCCGATGATACCATATCCCAAGATGCGATCGCCCTTGCCCAAGATCAAGACCATACCTGTATCCAACTATTCCAGATTAGGGCGGGGCGTTTGGTAGGTAGATTAGGCTTTTATACCGACAACGGCATGGAAACCGAAGCAGGGGAGATATTACAAAGGGTATTAGAGCAACATTATCAACAAATTGAACCCTTAGAGATTCCTAACGAAATTTTGGTACAACATCCCCTAAAGGATGGAGAAATGTTGATGGAATGGTTAGGGGAAAAGACAGGGAAAAAAATCACCATTACCAATCCCCAAAGGCAAATTAAAGCCGAATTGATCAACATGGTGGAAAAAAATGCTTACATTGAACTAGAAAAAACTCAAAAATCAGCCCTAGCTAATCTGGAAGCCATGGAGGATTTAAGCCATATTTTGCATCTACACCACCTTCCCAAACACATCGAAGGGTATGATATATCCCATCTCCAAGGCTCTAATGCGGTGGCATCTAGGGTGGTATTCATCGATGGGCAACCTGCCAAACAATATTATCGTCATTACAAAATTAAAAACCCCACCATCACCATCGGACATTCCGATGATTTTTTATCGTTGCAGGAGGTGATTAGACGACGTTTTTCGGGTAACGACCCCCATCCTGACTTAGTTATGATAGATGGGGGAAAAGGGCAACTCTCGGCGGTGTGTGAGGTATTGGAGGAGTTGCAACTGATGGAAAAGGTGAAGGTAATTAGTTTAGCTAAAAAAAGGGAAGAAATATTTTTGCCCCGACAATCCCAGCCTTTGCCCACCGATGCGGAACAAGCAGGGGTACAATTATTAAGAAGGTTAAGGGATGAAGCCCACCGTTTCGCTGTCACTTTCCACCGACAACAACGATTAAAGGCCTCTAGGCGATCGCAACTTGACCAAATATTAGGATTAGGATTTGAGCGCCAAAAACGTCTGTTAGCTCACTTTCACTCCGTAGATTACATCAGGGAAGCCAGTGTCAAGCAAATACAAGCAGTGGATGGCATTGGCCCTAGTTTAGCTCAAAATATTTATGACTACTTCCACCCTAGTTAAAGAATTCAATAATGGTTGAAAACCATGGAATTATTCCTTAATTTTTAAAATCGGCAGATAATTAAAAAAAAATCCCCCATTTCCTTGACACTACAAAATAGATTCGTTATATTAATATATGTGCGTTAAACGAGGGAAACAAAAGCCTGAGTTCATCGTAAGACCTAGCCCCCATCGTCTAGAGGCCTAGGACACCTCCCTTTCACGGAGGCGACAGGGATTCGAATTCCCTTGGGGGTATATATAAATAAAGGAGTTAACTCGTTGGGTTGACTCTTTTTTTTTGTATAGTGAAAGAATTGAGGGAGATAGGATAATGGGCGATCAGGCGTAGCCTGCCACTTTGTGATCGCACCTTAGATAGATGATATTTTAGAATCGTATTTGAAGAAAGATTTATAATTTAGTTATTTAGTAAAAAAAGCAGAACTGAGTATGGTAGTTGCTTTAGAAAAAAAAATTTCCCTAGCAGAGTTTTTAAATTTACCAGAAACCAAACCAGCACAAGAATATATCGACGGTAATATTTACCCCAAAATTATGCCCCAAGGGAAACATAGTCGTTTACAAACTCGTTTGTCCACCGCAATTAACCAAGCGGGAGAATCTGACAATTTGGTTTTGGCATTAACTGAGTTAAGATGTACCTTTGCTAATCGTTCAATCGTTCCTGATATTAGCGTTTTTTTGTGGGAAAATATCCCTTTGGATGAGCAAGGAGAAATAATTGATCGTTTTCAAATTCCTCCTGATTGGATTATTGAAATCTTGTCTCCCGAACAATCTCCCAATAGTGTGATTAATAAAATTATTTTTTGTTTAAACCATGGCACAAAATTGGGTTGGTTTATTGACACCAAAGATAAATCAGTGATGATTTTTCAAGCAAATAAATTGCCAGAAATTAAGTACCATGATGATCAATTAAGTACATTAGATATTTTACAAAATTGGCAAATTTCTGTTGATGAGCTTTTTAATTGGTTGAAGCTAGGTAATTGATAAAGGCGATCGCACTTAGGAACCGAATAATAAATATGAGTGAAGGGTGAACTTAAAAGGATCTATTTTGCAGCACAAAAAACTGTCAGACTACGTCTGATTGATCGTATGGCTGAAGTTAGTTTAGAGTGAAACCAACCTAGTAATATTAAGAGTCTGACTGCCTTTGAGATAGAATATAATGATAGGGCTAATGAATCAGAAAGAATGTCATGTCATATAAAGATATTATTACTATAGAATCGGGAAAAAGAAGCGGAAAACCTTGTATCAGAGGAATGAGAATTACTGTGTATGACGTTCTATCCTATCTTGCTTCAGGAATGACTTATGAAGAAATATTAGAAGATTTTCCCTATTTAACAAAAGAGGATATTTTAGCTTGTTTGAGTTATGCAGCAGATCGTGAACATCAAATGGTTTTTGTTAGCTAATGAAATTACTTTTTGATCATAATTTATCACCACATTTAGTTGATGTTTTAGTGGATATTTATCCTAATTCTAATCATCTTTATTTAATGGGGTTAGATCAGCAATCCGATACTATTGTCTGGGAAACCGCCAACAAACAAAACTACATAATTGTTCCTAAGGATTCTGATTTTAATGAATTACTCATTTTGAAGGGTTTTCCACCTAAAGTTATTTGGATTCGTTCAGGAAACTGCTCAACTAACACCATCAAATTACTGTTAAGAAATAACTATGAGTCTATTGTTGCTTTTTATCAGGATCAGGAAATTGGTATTATCTCTTTATTTTGATTGCGATCGCACCCTAACACATCAAAATTAGAATATATCCGCAGGGTCAGCATCTTTTAATTTTCTAACGGCGATCGCCCCTGAAATAAAACACATAATAATAGTTAAAAGTAAGATTAATAAAACTTGGGTTAACTTCATCGCAATAGGTAAAGCAGTGGCAACCCGAGTTAAAGTGTATAAACCAGAAGATATAATAAAACCGGGTATAAAACCTAAAATAGCTAAAATAATAGCTTCTTGGAAAATCAAAACAAAGAAATAACCATCTCCATAACCCATAGCCTTGAGGGTAGCATATTCTGGTAAATGGTTTGAAACATCTGAATATAGGATTTGATAAACAATGACCACTCCAACAATCAAACCCATCATTGTTCCTAAACTAAAAATAAAGCCAATAGCTGTACTTGTAACCCAGAAATTTCTTTCAAATTCAATAAATTGTTGGAGGGTTAACACATTAACATCATCCCCTAAACTATTTTGTATTTGCCTCAAAATCTTTTGTTGATCATGACCCGGTTTAATTTTTATTAATCCAATATTTATTAGACTTAATTCACTGTCTGGAAAAATCCTTACAAAATTAATATCACTGGTAAATAAATTTCCATCAACAGCAAAAGAGGTTCCTAGAAAAAATAAACCACCAACCTTTATTTGACGACGATTTAATTCAGTGTGAACTCTTCCATCCTTTTCAAATAGATATTGGATGGGTCCAAATTCTGAACGAGAAGCCGCATCAAATAATACAGTATCAGGTATTGAAATTTGATCTAAATTATTATTAATTTCTGGTAAATCAATTACTGGTTGTGATGGATTAAAGCCAAAAACAAATATCATACGACTAACCTGAGTTTCTGGATTTTTCCATTCAGCCCCATTAATATACATCGGTGCTACAGAAGCAACTCCCTCCAAAGAAGCTACTTGGTATAAGCGCCTACGTGAAAACAATTTCATTCTATGAAGTGCTTCAGATTGAGGACTAATAAGAACTAAATCTGCTTTCATGTTTGCGTGTACCTGAGTAGCACTATTATAAAGTGCCTCTCTAAAACCTAATTGCATAAACATTAAAATATCCGCAAAAGTTACACCTGCCAAGGCTATTACAAAACGAGCTTTCTCACGAGTTAATTGAAACCAAGCTAAAGGAATAGTCACATTATTTACGATAAAATTAAATTTGTATAATAATAAATCTTTTCTAAATCTACACAATTTTCAAATTTTTCTTTTAAGTAGAAAATATCATCCAGTTTTTTAATTCTATATTCATCAGAATCATTTTTATCAAACTTTATCAAAATTAAAGGTAGTATTTCACACTTCTCAATATAGGTTTTATTCGTATTATTAATTGTGCCTTTCACTAATTTTAATTTTACTAATAAACTCAAACATTCATGAGTAGAATAAACAGGAGTAGTTAAATTTCCCAGTGAATAACAAATAGGAACAAAACGAGAAGGATCTCTTTTTGTTTGATATTTTTCGATGGGTTGAATTACGTGAGGATGATGACCTAATATTAGGTCAACTCCCATCTCTGCCAAATCATGTGCAACTTTTACTTGATGTTTGGTTGGAAAAAACTCAAACTCTAGTCCCCAATGTAAAGATAAAATGATGAAATCACATCCACTTTCTTTGGCATCAAGAATAGCTTTCTTCATTGAAGATAAATCTATCTCAGAATAAGGTCTATTAAGGTTAACCACATTCAGAGAATTTTTATAGTCATCAGTTGGTTTATTTCCATTTAGTCCAAAAGAAAAAGCAATTAAACCCACATTTATTCCATTAATATCAACTGTTTGAAAACGATTATCAGACATCTTTTTTGGAACGTATGTCCCTAAATGAATCACTCCATGATGTTTTACTGATTCAACTGTTTCAAGAACGCCATCTATGCCGAAATCCATCGTATGATTATTGATGGTTGAAAAGGCTGAAAAAGTTCTCCCTCGAAATTTTATCAAGTAATCTAATTGCAACAAACTAAAATATAGTAATGGAGGTTGTTTGTTCTTCTTTTTAACGCTTAGATTTCTATCAGATACATTAACAGGAGCTTCCAAATTAGCAAAAGAAAAATCAACATTCAATAGATCTTCAAAGACATCTTCATAAATATGACGTGATTGTTTTTCTATATTCTCCATTGGAATTATATCCCCTACGGCGGAGATATTTGCTGTAAATGAAGGGCAAAAATTAACTGGAATTTCAAAAATATTATCTCCTTTGCTAAGTTTATTACTCACTTCATCACTAATTTTTCTTTTATGAACTAAGGGATTATCTTTTTTGTATAACCAAAAAACTTTATCTAATAATGACATATTGGGATAATCTCCATCATATTCTGGCAATAAATGGTACAAGCCAAGATGAAAAAACTTGAAACATGTACTGACGAATATATTTTCAATCCAAGACAAATGTAATTCTTGATTTGCAATTTTAGAATTAGACTTTTTCATACAATTAACTATGTTGGCTTTATAAATAGAGGAAAGGAGGGATGGCTCAATTCATCAACACACAAAACAAGTCTTTCTTTTTAATGGTTTACTCTTTGATTTTATTGCAAAAAAACATGAGTACCAAATTTAATATTTTCTAATTATTCTTAATAGCAGCGTTAAATCTTTATATATCAAACTTTACGACGATTTTTACGACTCTTTATCAAAACTTTATAATTCTTGACTAAAAAAATGTGCTTTTTTTATTTCTTTGGTATATTATGTACTTAAGAGTTTTCACTATAAGTACTAATAAGAATATGAATAACAGTTTACTCAAGCACTTAATTATCGCAACATCAATCTCCACCGTCGGAACGACAGTCATGGTGGGTGTATCAGAAGCGGCAACGTTGGCAGGAAATGGAGGAACATTTGATGTTAGCGGATATAGTGTAACCATATCCGCTGCAGCTCCTAACCCTTTAATCCCTACTACTGGAGGAACATTTTTTGATTTTGCAGAATTGACACTAGCTGGTGGTTCGATACCTATCGGTTCCTTAAGTGGTGGCACAAAAGATTTTTTTCCGTTTAATGGAAGTCGACTTTCATTAAAGGACATAACAATTAAGCCAGGTGGTATCTTGGTTGGAAATCCCAGTGGTTTAGACGGAGATTCAGTTGAAGAATTTATTACTGTCTCTGAGACTTTTCCTGATCTTACTCCAACAGCGTTTTCTTTTACTCTTGATTCAATATCAGGAGATCCGACGGTGCTTGGAGCGACAACTACTAGTGTAACTTTAGCAGTAACGGGTTTTGGACGCTTCTTTAATTCAGATGGTACTTTTGCATATAATGGCGAGGCAACTTTTACATCACAGATTGGTGGTGGTGGTCTTAGTATAAGTGACCCTAGTGATGATGATGAAGCATTACAAGCTCTACTTATTGCATTAACGAATGGTGCAACTTTCTCTAGTACTGTTTCTGGGAGATTGTCAAGTCTTGATCCCGCCCCTGTGCCTGAACCCACTATGACTTTTAGTTTATTCTCTCTTGCTGGTATTGCTGCTTTGGGAGGATTGAAAAGTAAAAAGAAAACTAAAAGCGAAGAAATTTCTTACTAGATCTAAAGTCCGATAATAATTAATTATTATCGGATTTTTTAGTTGAAAGTATAATATTTCATAAAACATGACACTATATTAGTTGTCTTATTTGTTAGTGAAAGTGAAATAACGGTGACCTAAAAAACTAACGGGTACATTAATAAGTATTCCGATTATTTTTGCTAGTAAATCACTAATGTTTATAATCTCCACACAAAATTCAATGACGATAACTGTGGTTAACCAGCATACACAAGCTACGATTATATATCTCAACATTTGCTGAAAGGTTGACCTTTTGAAGCTTTTAAAATTTAAAAATTTATTAAGAAAAAAATGTATTGTTATGGCTGTTAGATAAGAAATACTTGTAGCAAATGGTCTATAAATATTTTGTGTTAACAATATATGAAATATACTCAAGTCAATAAGCATTACGAAAGCACCTATGCCAATGTATAACAAAAAAGAAGCTAATTCCTTGTTATTTTTTTTTGGTATTCCCGATTTCTTAGATCGCTTTTTCATTATTTCACTTCAATAAGATTGGCTTGTATTGCTTTAAATAAATTATAAAGATAAATATCTTTGTTGATATTATTAATTGCATGAGAAGTTTTCATCAAAAAAAGTCCTCTTGTTCCTTTAAATTCAATAAATTTTCCACAAGAAAAAGAATGCAAACCACAAAGTTTTAACTGACGAGATAACCTTGGTTCCATAAAACTAATAGCATATGGCAAACCCAAATCAGAAACAATACTTGTCACTGCCAAATAAAGGATGAGAGGAATAATAGACAAATGACGTTTGTTAAATAATTTACTTTCATAACCATTAAAATCTCCATAACAAATTTTTTGATTCCAATGACGAAATTCTCGAAGCACGGCTAGACGAGAAACTTCCCCAAAATAAGATCGAGGGATATGATTAAAATCAAGAAAATGATCATTACATATATTTTCAAAGGGAAACTGTGGCTTAAGACTATTTGAAGAAAGTACTAAACGTACACAACCGATGTATATATTTTTAGGCTTGTACTTAAGTAGTAAATGAACAGAACAAGAATCATAAGCATCTCGTTCTAATTTATCAGGGAATCTACTTAGACACTCATAGCCCAGTTCTTGGCAATAAACTTGATAGCGAATTTTAAAAACTTCTTCTCTCAACTTTGATGTATTTGCAACACAAACTTCAAATTGTTGAGAATTGCACAAAAACCTATTATTTAGTAATAGAGGATCATTTGGTTCTAATTTGCTGGTATTGAAGCCCATATCAAATTTATATAGTTTATGTTTAGGCCGAACAAAATTTATAAGAAATATTGTCTTTAATACTAGCTTGTATTTTTTTAAATAAACGATAAACTTCCATGTTTTTACTGAAGCCACTCAAAACTTCTTGTTTTTCCATAATGTATGGACCTCTCTTGCCATGAAAATCAACCACCGTGCCAATAGGACGAGCAATCAATCCGCTCATGCGTAAATGTCTTGCTAATCTTGGTTCCATTAGAGTCACAGCATGACTAAGCCCTAAATCCATGCCAAGACTTGTGGCAGTTAAATAAAGCCCTAAAGCAATCACGGAAGAACGTCTTTTTTGATTCTTTATTTCTTCTGGAGTTTGATTTTCAAAGACGATTAAACCAGTGGGGGTATTTTTTTCTCCTGCTCTTTTTCTAAATTGAGCAATTACAGCAAGTCGTGATATTTCAGTAATATTTGTTCTTGGTATTTCTTTAAAATTGAGAGCGTGATTATGACAAACACTTTCAAAGGGAAAACGATGGTTTATATCGCTGGTATTTGATAATACTAAACGGACACAACCTGCATAAATACCCGTTGATTTATGTTGTAAAATGCAATGGATAGAACGATTATCGTAAGCATCTTTTTCCATTTGATCGGGGAAATTTTCTGGGGGTTCGTAACCTAGTTCTTGACAATATACTTGATACCTAATTCTGAACACTTGCTCTTTTAGCTCTTGGGTATTAGCTACAAATATATTGAAATATTCAAAAAAGTGTTCTGCTAGACTGGTATTGTCCATGATTTATTTTTTCTGTGTTTATCCTTTCGATTATATCTTTTTTTAAGTATATAAGTAAGTAAGTATATCTTTTGCCTTCAGCAATAAATATTAATTTTAAGTAAAATAAGTGATCGTATTTAGCCATATACTTACGGGAGGTTTAAAGAATAACTTTCAGCTAAACATATACTGCTCCGTCTATTATTGTTTTGCTATGGACGATCGCCCATTAGGTGATAGATTGTAAATAAAAGCAATCCCACACTAGCCGAGGTTGTACATAACTTTTGAGAGCCCTTTTAACCTTTTCTAAACCTTCCACCATGGCTTGATTCTTTTCCCTATCCCAATACAAAGACTGTAAATAGTCTGCTAACCATAATTGGGTTTCTAACTCCAAATTGTCGCTAATTTCCTTGGCAAGGTTAAACCCATCGATCGCCCCTTGGGGTAGATTTGATAACCTAGAAAGTAAATCTGACGGTATTTCTAACAGCTTAGTGCGATCGCCCATAGCCTTACCCGGAGAGCCTTGAGCCAACTTAATCACTTGAGGATATTCCAACACATCCCCCGCATTTTGCCGTTGCAATACATAAGCCAAATCATCCTCACCCAGACGAGAAAAAGGAATAATCTGACAACGGGATACAAGGGTAGAAAGAATGGCATCCACACTGGGGGCAATTAAAATAATAGTAGCCCTCCCCGGCTCCTCAAGGGTTTTTAATAAAGCATTTCCCGCCGATTCTGCCATCAACTCCCCATCATCAATTATCACCACCGAACGGGGGGCTTTGAGGGGGGGACGACCTAAAAATTCACTGATTGCTCTTATTTGTTCAATTCTGATTTGAGGAGCATTTTTTCGCTTTAAACCCTGTTCCTGAGCTTGGGAAACAGTAATCAGCTCACCTTTTTCGGTGTATGTAGGCTCAACCCAAAGGAAATCGGGGTGGTTTCCTGCCTGTATTTTTTGCACCATGGCACCATAATCATCTTCAGGGCGAATCATCAACATTTCCGCAAAACACCTCGCCCCGTAGGACTTACCGATGCCCTTTGCCCCCACAAACAAGTAAGCAGGAGCAATACGGTTAATGGCGATCGCCCTTTCTAACAATTCTACAGCTAGCGGTTGTCCAATTAATTTTGCAAGGGGCTTCATAAAAAATTGATAATTGACAATTGATAATTAATTTAACGTAAATGGCAAAAGAAGTCCTCATTCTCAGCGTAGCGGAATGATGGATGAATTTTGCCCAACAAAAAAATCCGACAGGATGCTACACAAAACCAAAATCAGTAGTTATAATATTTTTACAAGCAACCTTAGTTTGT